>NZ_QMFZ01000039.1:0-81019 GCF_003294055.1 Burkholderia reimsis | reverse complement strand
GACCCACCCTGCCCATCGTCCCTTGCTCATGTTCTGAATCCCTGATATGCCGGCCTGCCCGGCTCGCGCAGCCAATGTACGCGTCGCGCGGAGACCAAGGTGCTACGGCGCTGCGAGAGTCGTAACGCGGCGTAACGAAATGGCATTGGCCGTTCGGCCGAATCGCGAAAATGCGCTGGAACGTCTATAGTGGGTTACGGTTCGACACAATCACGACTGCGCGTTTCCCGATTGAACAGGGTAGAATCCCGCCAAACACCTTGTGGACGAACACGCCACACACACGCACAACATATTCTCTGACGCAGGCTCCTGCCGCACCTCAATGGCCAATCCCGCAGAATCCCATCCGCAAAACGACTTCATCAATTCGGCGCGCAAGGAACGTAAGCGCGTTGAAATCTATCTCGTCAACGGCATTCGTCTGACGGGGTGTATCGAGTCGTTCGACCAGTACCTGGTGATGCTGCGCACCCCCGTGGGTCTGCAAGGCATCTACAAGCGCGCGATTTCCACGATCCAGCTCGACACGGGCGGCTCGCGCCCGGGCGGCAGCGGCGGCCCCCGCGGGCCGCGCACCGGCGGGCGCCCGGGCGGCCGTGAAGGCGGCGGTCACAGCCCGTACGGCTCGCACGGCGGCCCGCGTGAATCGCGCGGCGACGGCGGCTACGGCTCCCGCGAACCGCGTGAAGGCTATGGCTCGCGCGAACCGCGCGAGGGTTACGGCTCGCGTGAGCCGCGTGAAGGCTACGGCGCCCCGCGCGAACCCCGTGAACCGCGCGAAAGCTACAGCGCACCGCGCGATGCCGGCGACGCATCCGGCAACGCTTCGCCGTCGGATTCCCGCGGCGGCAACGGGCCGGTGATCGTGACGCGCCGCCGGCGAATCGTGCCGGACGGCCAGTAAAACAAAAGGGCAAGCCAACCGGCTTGCCCTTTTTGCTTGTGCGGCCGGCGCGGCATGTCGCCGCACCGCTGCCTGGTTCAGCGCGCCGTCGTCGGCAAACCGGCGTCGGCCTCCCGCTGCAACGAACGCACCTGCTGCTGCAACGCCCGCAGTTGCGACTGAAGCTCGGCCTGCTGCGCCTGCAATGCGGCCGTCTCGTTACGTACGGTCTTCTGACGATCCGCGACTGCTGCCTGCTGCTGGCGTGCGATCGAGATATCCGCCTGCAGACGCCGCGCGCGATCCTGCGTGACTTCGATCTGCTTGTCCATCTGCGCCTTCTGCGATTCCAGCTTCGCTGCCCGCAGTTCGTTTACAGCCAGCCGCTCCGCCTGGCGCGAGAAATCGCGGTAGATCGCTTCCGCACGCGTTTCGTCGTAAGTCTTGATCACGCGCCAGAACGCCTTCTGCTGGAACAGCGCGACGAAATACGCGCCGTCCTTTACGTTGAACAGCAGGCTCGCACCGTAGCTGCCGTTGTAGCTCGTGCGCATTTCCGTCAGCGAGTGCGCCTGGATCTGGCGCTGCAGGTCGTCGACCGTGCTCGGCCCCGTCGACTCACCTGCCTGCGGCTGCACCGACGTCTGGACCTGCGGATCGACCACCGGAATCGCAGCCACCGGCGCCGACGCCTGCTGTACTGCCGGCGACCCGCTGTCCGCCAGGCTCTGCGCATAAGCGCCCTGCATGCCTCCCACCACGGCGAGCAACACGCACGCCTTTCCCAACCCCGTCATATGGCTCATGAAGTTCTATTCCCGCCCGTGTCGTTGTAATTCAGCGCGATTTTATCTCATTAATTACTCACTTTCGCGGGTCTCGGGCTCCTCGTCAAAGATCTGATATTTGCGCATTTTTTCCCACAATACCTTGCGGCTGATACCGAGCTGCTGCGCCGTATCCTGACGCCGCCAGCCGTTGGCGTCGAGCGCCGCAATCACGCGGTTGCGCTCGTTCATGTCCCACTTGCTGCGATCGACGAAGACCTCGGCCGCGCTCTCCGCCGGTACCGGCTGCGCCGAACTGCGCGCATGCGCGATCAACCGCTGCAACCGCGCGGCATCCCACCCGCCCGTCTGCCGCACCGTCACGCCGACGCGCTCGGCGAGGTTGCGCAGTTCGCGCACGTTGCCGGGGAAATAGCTGTCCGCGACAGAATCCGTCAGCCAGTACGGCAGATCGGACAACTGGGCGAGCCGTGCCTCGCCGACCACCTGTGCGACGAACGACTTGAACAGCGCGATCTTGTCGACGGCACCGCGCTCTTCCAGCGACGGAATGCTCAGCTCGATCACCGCGAGCCGGTAGTAGAGATCGGCGCGGAACAGGCCATCCTTCACGAGTTGCGGCAGCTTCTTGTTGCTCGCCGCGACCAGGCGGAAATCGACCTTGACCGGCGACGTTGCGCCGACACGCAGCACCGCGCCGTCCTCGAGCACGCGCAGCAGCTTGACCTGCTGGTACAGCGGCAGATCGCCGACTTCGTCAAGGAACAGCGTGCCGCCGCCTGCCTGCTCGAAATAACCTTTATGCGCAACAACCGCGCCCGTGAACGATCCTTTCGCATGACCGAAGAACAGCGATTCGAACAGGCCGTCGGGAATCGCACCGCAGTTCACCGGCACGAATTCGCCGTGCCGGTAGCGCGAATGCTTTTCGTGCAGCAGTTGCGCGATGCGCTCCTTGCCGACGCCGGTTTCTCCGTGCAGCAGCACGTTGGTGTCGCAGTCGGCGAATGTATCGACTTCGTGCAGCAGTGCCTGCATCGATTCCGAGTGCGCGACGAGTTCGGTCGGATGCGACGTTTCGGCCGTATGCGCCCGCAGTTGCGTGACGAGCTTGCCGATCATGCCGCGCAGCTCGGCGCACGTGAAATCGAGCGGCAGGATGTGCGAATACTCGGGCGGATACTGCGAAGCGTCGTGATCGCGCGCCGCGCCGACCCAGACGACCGGCATGCCGATGTTGGCCTGCCAGTCGCGCAGGAACGCTGCGCCGATTTCGATCATCGTCACGCTGATGATCGCCAGTGACGGCCGCAATGCGGCGCGCTCGGGCGAGATCTCCGCGTTGTCGGCGCGGATCACTTCGACGTCGAAGCTCGCCATGCACCGGGCGACGCGGTCGACAATGTCCGCCTTGCCTTCCCAGACGTACAGGTCGAGCTCTTCGATTGCGGGCGTGGTTCTCATGATTCGGGTGCGGCTTCAGAAATTGACGAGTGGCTCGGCATTGCAGGTCAGTGAGCGGTGGCAGGCGGCAGCGACGCTGCCTGCTTTGACGACAGAATGTTCAGGCATTTATTGAACCAGCATAGGGTTGCCGCATTTGATCGAGTCCGGTGTGTTCGTGACATAGGCATTCCCGAGGCTGAGGCCGAGCAGGCCCGTGACCGAGGTCAGGAGCGAATCAATCGGTTGCAGGAGCAGCGGGACAAGTGTAGTACCCAGAGCGGACAAAATCGGCCCGAGAACGACGTTCAGCACCGGTGTGACAACATCACCCAGCAATGCGAGCAAACCGCTGTCGGCGGTCAACTGGATCGACAGGCCGCTGTTAAGTGCGCTTTGAACCGCGGGCGACAGAAGCTGATCCGTGCCGGTGCTCAACATGTATGGCGATGCAGGGGTCGGCGACGCGGATGAACCCGGACCCGGGTAGGTAAACGGCAACGGTGTCGCACTTTGATTGGCAACGGGAATGGTCAACTGTCCGGGCGTCAGGTTGATCTTGACCGAGATCTGGTTCAGGTCGAGGAGCCCCAACGTCAAGGTCTTGACCAACGTCGACAACCCGGAAATCAGGCCGCCCAGGTTCAACAGATTAAGCAGGCTCTGCAGGTTGACGGACACCAGCGTAATCGGCGTGGCGCTACCGTTCTGCGTATATCCGCTCGATGCATTGAGGTTGATCGGCGTATTCGCCGAGCCGCCGAGATACACGGCAACCAATCCGGTCTGCACGTTCACCGTTGCCCTTTTCGTGCCGTCCGCAGAACAGGTGACCGACGCCAGGCCCGCCGTTGCCGGTGCCACATAGGCGGTGATCGGCAGTTGCACCGCCGCGAGCGGCGTGGGACTACCCGACGGGCACGTGCCCCCCGGATAGACCAGCCCGCCGGTCGGACAGGTCGACAGCAGCGATATCGACGTATTGAGGAAAATGTTCCCCTGCGCGGTCGATGTATTGGTCGTGCAATTGGACGTCCCGCAATTCGACGGCCCCGGCGGACCGCTCGCCGTGGACGGAGGATTCGCCCCGAGCTTGACCGAACCCGATACGTTCACGTTCAGCAGCGGCGCGAGCAAGGTAGGCGTCTGAACCGTGACGCTGGGGATGTTGACCGAACTCGTGCCGTTCGCGATCTGCAATGCCGTCGACAGCAATCCGAGTGCATTGACGCTGGCGTCGACGGCGGAGGTTCCCGTAGCGGTAGCAGCAGAAACCAGCTGGCCGAGCGCGATCTGCGGACCGCCGCAGACGCTCCCGGAACAGAGCGCGGCGACAATCGCGTTCAGAACGTTCAGGTTCGCCCCGACCAGATTCTGCTGCGTCGCCGCCTGCACTGCGGCGTTGGCCAGTTGCCCGAGCGTCACGGTACCATTCAATACGCCCGTGGTCGTGCCGACCGGCAGATTGGCGAGAATGCCGGCCAGTTTCAGGTTGACTTGCGCCAGCCCCTGGTAGTCGAGCACCTGCAGACTCAGTGCATTCGGAGACCCTGTCAGTACCTTAAGCAACTGATTGGCCAACCCGCCGTTCAATGTCGCCAGCGACGTGGTGAGCGTAAAGGTATCGGTCGGCACGCTCTTGGCGATGGCTGATCCACCGATCGTGACGCCACCGCGAAATATCCCGTCGACCGGCTCAGCCACCGTGACACAAACGGCATTGGTCGATTGGCCATTGACTGTTCCGGCCGACAGACCGGCGCATTGGCCACCGGTGATCGGGTCTCCAGACATCCAGGTGAACTGCGCGCTGCCGCTGCCCTGAGGCGCCGTCCAGATGCCGCAGGACACGGAAACGCTCGAACCTGTCGGCAATGGATTCGTCGATGGGTTGGCGATTTGACCGGCAGCGGTCTTAGCTGCCTGACAAGTCGAGTCGGTGGCAATTTGCGACACCGCTGACAGCGCGGCCAAATCGGCCGCCGCTTGCATTCGGCGTCTTTCAGCATAGAAATGGCCGACGTCGATCGCGCCCAGCACGATAATCGCAACCAGTGCCCAGATCGTCGCCATGACCGCGACGCTCCCCCGCTGGCGATTTCTCCGCGGACCACCAGCGCCACACCGCCGCGCCGCGTGCGATTGATCTGCGCGCATGATCATCTCTTATTGCGCGCCCTGGCCGCCGCCCGACATGCCACCCGTTGCACCGAGTTGCGAACTTATCGAATCCGGGATCTTGTTCTTGAACGAATCGAGATAGCGCTGGTAGGCAAGCGATGCGACATCGCCGAACACCGGTTGCGCCGGCGCCGCCGCGCGATTGTCACGCTGCATCGCGAGCCAGTTCTTGGTCGAACGGCCTACGTCTGACGCGCCCGGTTCCACGGGTTGTTGACCATATGCCGCGCCGGAGCTCGTTACGATGCAGGCGATCGCACCGAGCGTCGCGATCCAGCCGATGCGTACGCTTCGATTATGTTTGTTCTCGTTCATGTTGCTCCCCGGATATCCGTTCATTGTGCAAACCGTTGCAACAGCGGCACTGTCTGGTCGTAGCCGACATTGTTCGCCATCGGCGTGATCGGTGTTGCCGCGCTGCGGCGCGAAACCACCGGCGGTGTCGCGACTGCACGCTGCTGGGCCCGCACGGCCGCAGCGATCTTCGCAGCATCGCTGTTGATGTCCTTGCGAACATCGGCCGACAGATGCTGCTGGTTCATCAACCGTTGCGCATCCTGCGCACGTCCTGCCGCAAACAGATACAGCGCGAGGTTGCTGACGATCTTCGGATTGCGCTGATCGAGTTCGGCCGCCTTCATCAGCGGCACCCGTGAACCAACGACGTCGCCGCTGCGCAACTTCGCGTAAGCAAGGTCGGAAAGCAGCGACGGATCCGTCGGCGCAAGCTCCGACGCCTGCGTCAATGCCTGCACCGCACGCTCGAAATCCCCCGCGGCGCCCGCCAGCAACCCAAGCCCGCGATAGCCGCGCGCAGCGAGCGGCGTCTTCAGCAACTGGTTATACGCAGCCGCGCTTGCTGCCGGCTGATCGGTCATCCGCAACGCATCCGCGCGCAGCAGAACCGATTCCGGCATGACGCCGTATGTCTTGTCGTACGCATCGATGTGCGCGAGAGAAGCGTAATAGAGCCCTTGCGTTTGCATACGCTGAATCAGGCCCAGATACATCCCCGGTGTATCCGGCACGGACTGCTTCTGATCTGCTGCCTGCATCAGCGCCGCACGCTCGGTCTGCGCACCGACGCCATACCCGCTTTCCTTGGTGGCGCATGCGCCAAGCAACAGGACCGCCGCCAACATGCCCGCCCGCGTCACTGTTTCGCCGATTCGCTTCATGGTCTGTCCTTCCGTCCTTCAATGCTGCGACGCCAATGCGCGCATCACCGCCAGCATGCCCGGCCCGGCCGTCACGATCAGCAATGCAGGCAACAGCGTCAGCACCATGACGCCCGTCATCTTCACGGTCAATCTGCCGATGCGTTCACGCAGCATCGCGCGGCGAGTCTCGCGCAAACGATCGCCGAACTGCTTGAGCGGCTCCTGCACCGCGCCGCCATGCTTGTCGACCTGAATCATCAATCGCACGATCGCGCGCAAATCCTCGTTGTCGAATCCGCCGGACAGCCGTTGCAGCGACTGCTCGCGCGTACGTCCTGCAGCGAACTGACGCTGCGCGATTCCCACCTCCGACGACAGCACCGGCAGCATCCCGCGAAAATCGTTCGTCACGACCTGCAGACTCTGATCGAGCGACAGCCCGACACCTTGCAGCAAGCGCAACATGTCGACGAGCAGCGGCAGTTCGTCGACGACGCTCTGCCGACGCGACGCCGCACGGCGCTGCACATAGAGTTTCGGCAGCATGAAGCCGAGCCCGAAGGCGACGAACATGCCGACCATCCAGACACTGCCTTTCATGCGCCCGCTCGCGAAGATCGCAAACAGCAGCGGCAGCGCGATCCCGCACGCGACCCGCGCGCTCAGAAACAACCCGCGCGTGCGTGAGTCGACATATCCGGCTTGCTCGAGCAGGCGACGATCCTCTTCCGCGACAGCGTATTTGCCGAATCCGGTATCCAGCCAGCGCATGCCCGCCGCCGACAACCGGTCCAGCAAACGCTGGACGCGTTGCCCGCCGCGCACGTCGGGTTTCGCAGGCGCATCGCCGTTCGGCGCGGTCCGTGCTTTCGCTGCCTCGAGTGCAGCCATGCGCCGATCCAGCGCATCGACCAGCGCACGTTCGGCACGCCCTGCTGCATGCGCACGCAACACGGCGACCATGCCTAGCAGCAGCACGCCAAGTGCGCCCACTGCCAGCGCAATCGCTCCGATTTGAGTTGCTGTCATAGCCTCACCTGAGCCGAGCCATTCGGTACAGCCATATGCTGCCGGCCACTTGCGCCAGGAATGCGATCGTGAGCAGCGACCGACCGCTCGGATCGCCCCACATCCCGTACAGATACCTCGGGTTTGTCATCACGACAAAGCTGCCGATCGCGATCGGCAGCATGACGAGGACGAACGCCGACAGCCGTGTTTCCGACGACATCGCTGCCAATTCACGCTCGGCCTGCTCGAGATCGCGCATGAACACCGACATCCGCTCGAGCATCACGTCCGCACGACCGCCGTATTTGACCGACAAGCGCAGCACCGAGCCGACGAGTTCAAACTCTTCCGTCCGGTAGATCTTCGCGATGTGCATCATCGCGCGATCGATCTCGATACCGCCTCGCAGCATCCGGGACACGACGTCCAGGCAGCCGCGCAGCGGCTCCTCGGTCGTCAGGAGTGCTGCCTGGAAGGCGGCCGGCACGCTGTTGCCCAGCGTGACGAGACGCACGATCCCGTCGAGGAACGACGGGATCTGCCGGACGATCTTCAACCGCCGCCGCTGAATCCGTGACGCGAGCCAGACGCCGAGTATCGCGCTTCCGCAAATGAGCGCAGCGAAACACGCGAGCATGCCGCCGTGACTGCCCGCAATGAATGCAACCACGACAAGCGCTGCGAGCGCGATGAACGCCTTGCCGCGCGCGTCGTCTATCCCCGCACGACTCGCGAGGTTCGACAGATATTCGGATGCCGTCGCATACCAATGTGCCCAGATTGCGTCGGACGATGCGTTCCGTGCCGCGCCTGGCTGCATCGGCACCGCGCGCGCGGCACCGGCCGCCGCCGGCCGTGCTGCCTGCGCGGGGACACCGGCACGTGCGCCGGGTTCGAGCCGGCTGTCGATGAAGCGCTTGGCGTCGGTTCGTACGCGCCGGGTTTCAGCGTGACGCCACAGCATCATCGCGGCAGCGACGCACACCATCGCGAAGGCCAGCGCCCACACCATCGCGCTATACATTGAAGCCCCCGCCGCCGCGGCCGAACCCGCCGCCACCGAAGCCGTCGCCGAACCCGCCGCTCGTCAGCGTCTGGCGGAAGCGCGCAAGCTTCGGCGAATGCGGATGAATGCCGAGCGTTTCCCAGTGATCGACTTCCTCGCCCTCCGCCGTCACGCGCGCTTCGTAGCGGTAAAGCTCCTGGGTCGCGATGATGTTGTCGGACAGCCCGGTCACTTCCGTGATCGACAGGATCCGCCGCCGCCCGTTCGACAGGCGCCCGATCTGCACGATGAAATCGATCGCATTCGCGATCTGCCGGCGCAGGCTCGACTCGGTGCCCTGGAAACCCGCAAAACCCGCCAGCATCTCGAGACGATACAGACACTCGCGCGGCGAACTCGCGTGCACGGTACCCATCGAGCCGTCGTGACCCGTGTTCATCGCCTGCAGCATTTCCAGCACTTCGCCGCCGCGCACTTCGCCAACGATGATCCGGTCCGGGCGCATCCGCAGCGTATTGCGCAGCAGGTCGCGAATCGACACGACGCCGGTACCGTCGAAACCGCCAGGACGGCTCTCGAGGCGCACAACGTGCGGGTGGTTCAGCGACAGCTCTGCCGTATCCTCGATCGTCACGACACGCTCGATCTCCGGAATGTGGAATGCGAGCGCGTTGAGCAGTGACGTCTTGCCGGAACTCGTCCCGCCCGACACGAGAATATTGCAGCGCGCCTCGACCGCTGCCTGGAGCAGCGTGTTGATCTCTTCGTTGAACGTCCCGTTGCCGAGCAGGTCGGACGGTTTCAGCGGATCCTTGCGGAATTTCCGGATCGATACGACCGGGCCGTCGATCGACAACGGCTCGATCACGACGTTCACGCGGCCACCGTCGGGCAGCCGCGCGTCGACCATCGGGTTCGACTCGTCGAGACGACGGCCGATCGGTGCGAGGATCCGGCGCACGATCCGCAGCAGGTGCGCGTTGTCGGTAAAGCGCACCGGCAGCTTCGCGAGAATCCCGTGACGCGACACGTACACGTCCTTGTAGCCGTTGACCAGGATGTCTTCGACTGCCGGGTCCGCGAGCAGGTCCTCGATCGGTCCGAAGCCCGCAAGCTCCTTCGTCAGGGCCTCGGCGATCGTACGCACCTCGTTCTCGTTGAGCGGAATGCGGCGCAGGCGCACGAAGCTGTCGATCTCCAGATCGACGAACTGGTTGATCGCCTGTCGGGACCAACGGCCGAACTCGGCGCCCAGTTCTTCGATACGCGTCAGCAAGTGCTCGTGCGCGGCATTCTTGATGTCGTGGAATTGCTGCGTCTGGGAGAACGGCGCTGCGCCGTCGGCGAATTGAATGTCGTGTGCCATCGCTTACGACCGCTTGGACGAGGGTTGAATGAAGCGCTTCAGCGCAGACAGGCCGGAGGCCGGTCGCGCAGCGGTCGATCTGACCGACACGCCGGGCAGCCGCGCGGCGAGCGACTCGAGCGCGCGCACGTACGGGTCGCGCTCCGTCACGTCGACGATGAGCCGGCCCTGGTTTGCCGCATGGCCGATCGCGACGCGGCGCGACGGCAACGTACCCACCAGCGCAAGACCGAGACGCTCGGCGATCTGTGCAGGCGTCAGGTCGAGTGCGGGATCGTACTGGTTGACGACGAGCCGTACACGATCGGTATCGACACCCGCGTCGCGCAGCCCTGTGAGCAGATCGGCCGCGGACACGATCGACGCGACGCCCTGGTCGCAGACGAGCCAAGCTTCATCGGCCGACATCGTAATCTGGGCAACGAACTCACGGTTCGAAAAACCACCGAGATCGACGATCTGCTGATCGAAAAATGCGCGAAACCGGTTCAGCACGCCAGCGCACGATGCATACGAGACATCACGCAGCCCGCCGAGATCGGCCGGCAGTGTCGTCAATGCAACACCGCTCCCATGCCGGGTCAGTGCGGCATTCACGAAGGTTCGGTCGATGCGACGCAGGTTGTGAACGGCATCGATGAAATGGAATTCGCAGCGGGTGTTCAGGAACAGCGCACCGTCGCCTGCCGGCAGCCCCAGGTCAACGAGGGCGGTCTGGCGACCGGCCGGCGTGCCGCCATTCGACTCGCCGGGCGCCCCCGGGCTCACCGCGTGCTTCTGCAGCCACACGGCGAGATTCGCCGCGAGCGTACTCACGCCCATGCCGGCGCGCGCGCCAAGCAATGCGACGAGCTTGCCGTGACGGCTTGCCGGCTCGCCGACGTTTGCCAGCAGCCCGCGCGTCGTGCGCAACGCCTCTTCCGCCGCAGCCGACACGTCGATGAAATCACGCACACCGGCGCGCAATGCGGCGAGCGTGCTCTCCGGCTGTGCGAGCGAGCCGAGTGCGATGATCGGCAGCCCCGGATGCGATGCACGTACCGCCGCCGCGACCACGCTCGCAGCCGCGTTGCCGTCGGAAAAATCGATGAACACGAGCGCCGGATTGAGCCCCGTGATGCGCTGAGCAAGCACACCCGGCTCGAGCGACGCGGCCTCGACCGCACCGGCCGATACGAGCGTATCGGCCAGCCAGCGGACATGCGCCTCGTGCTGTGACGCGCAAACGAAATAGTCGGTCACGGCGGGTTCACACAATGACTGGATTCGCGCATTCATGTCGAACACCCCCGACTACACAAAGCGTGGCGACGCGTCGCAATCCGCGAGACATCCCACTCATTTTGAAAACCCCGGAGCGGCGTCCGGCGACGCAGCTCCGCCCAGATACGATTTCCAGACCGGTCCATCGTGCTGCTCGGACAACTCGCCGGGTGTTGCGGGCAGCACGGCCCCCTTGGAGATCGGCGCGACAAGGTGAGGAGTCACGATGATCAGCAATTCCTTGTCGTTTTGCTGATAGTTCAGATTCTTGAAGAACGTACCGATAATCGGCAGATCGCCCAGCAACGGCACCTTGCTCACGTTCGACATCGTCTGGCGATCGATCAGACCGCCGATCACGAAGCTTTCGCCGTCGCCGAGCTCGACGGTCGTATCCGCGCGGCGCGTCGTGATACCAGGCACCGCAACGCCACTGATCGTCACGCTGTTCACAAAATCGAGCTGACTCGACTCGGGAGCAACCTTCAACGCGATCCGGTTCGGGCTCAGGACCGTCGGCATCAGCGAGAGCCCGACACCGTATTGCTTCCACTGGATCGCGGTCGAGCCGAGCCCTTGCGGTGACGGCACCGGAATCTCGCCGCCCGCGAGAAAGCTCGCGCTCTGCCCGGACAGCGCGACGAGCGTCGGCTCCGCCAGCACGCGAGCGAGATTGTTCGCCTCGAGCAGTGACAGATCGGCAAAAATGCCGCGCCCGGCGGCGTTCACGACCAGGTTGAACGCCGACGCGACCGGCGATCCGAGCGTCGGAACGTAACCTGCGGTACCTGGGCCGGACCCTCCGCTATACGACTGCACGCCCCCCGGCGAAAACGATCCGAACGAAAAGCCGTTGCTTTGCTTGAAGAAATTGAACCCGACTTGCTTGAGCACCGAACGGCTGAATTCGACGACCCGCACGTCGACCTGCACGACGCTCTTGCCGGGAACCGTCGAGCGGTCGATCACGGCCCCCTTCCCGCTCGTGTTCTTGCCGACCGCGGCCGCACGCGCATGTGCCTCGAGCGACGCCGACGAGCCTTGCAATACCGCCGTTCCGCCGTAGGCATTCACGCGCGGCGTAGAGCCGTCGAGCACCGCTTGCGCGGCCGCGTCGACGACCTCGACATTCCAGACCGTCGGCTCGTCGTGACCACGCTCCCACAACATGACGTTCGTCGCGCCGGGCGCCTTCGCGGTAAGCAGCACCGATCCCGAGCGGCTCCCCTTCATGATCAGCACGTCGGCTATCGCAGGATCGCCGACCGCGACACGCTGCAGCGTGCGGCTCGCCGAAATCTGCCTTTGCGCGCCGACCGCAAGCTCGATCGTGCCGCTCGCAGTCGCGAACGATGCGAAAGTCATGGTGAAGATGGCAATCGCGAATGCACTCAGTGTTTTTTTCATCGTTTGGTAGACCGTCGCGCGGCCTTTTACTTGTCGTCGCTAATATCGATGGCCGTCGATGTCTTTCAATAGGCAACCGTTTCCGACCGGCCGCCGCGGATCACTTCGATGTTGCCGCCCCCCCCGCTCGGCCGCACCACCGGCAGCAAACGCGGCGGTAACGGCGGCACGTTCACATTGGCCACCGGCGCTCTCGTTGTACCGGACAGTTGTTGCAACGAAACGCCCGCTGCAGCCAGTGCCGACGGCGACAGCTTGTTGTCCGTACGTACCGCAACCGTCTGTACCGCAAGCTCGTCGTCACGCGGGTTGCGCAAGGCGAACGTCAGCCGGCCGCTCGCTTCGCCGAGCGTCAGCGCGTCGACCTGCGCGGTCGGTACCGCGAGCACCGCGATGCGGACACCGGCCGGTTGCCCGTTGCCACCGTTGTTGTTCCCGCTGTCGCGATCCGCTGTCGCATCACCGAACGACAGCACACGGACCTTCGACAACAGAAGACGCGCCTGCGACTGCGAGACCTCGCCGTCAAGCATCGTGCCGCCGCCTTCACGCTTCAGATTCAGGAACACGTCGACATAATTGCCGGGCCGCAGCCGGTTGCCGACTGCATTCGATTCGTCGACGCGAACTGCAACCGCGCGCTCGCCGGGCTGTACGTCCTCGGCAAGCCCCGATACCAGCGCATCCGCAACGACCGGCGCCGAGGCCGGGATCTCCCGAACAGGCACGCGGCCGACAAGCGGAACGGGATCACTGAACGCGCCCACCGGTACTAGCGCAGTCGACTGGATCTTCAGCGCGTCAGCCGGAATCGGCTGACCGCCCGGCAAGGTCCGCGTCGCAATCACGACGGGTACGGCTGTTGTCGTCGCAGCTTGCTGGACCGGCACGGGACGCGAAGCGCTTCGTCCAAGCACCCAGGCATAGATTCCAAGCAGAACAGCGATCGCAATCAGCAGCCCCGCAATGATCTTCGTTACGTTGTTGGCCATGTTGTCGAATGGATGCAGGAATAAAAACCAGTTAGCTTCTTGCGGCGTGATTCGTGGATGACATGCTCATAGCATGGTCTGCGGGATCTGCACCACTGCAGTGCCCGTCAAAGGTGCCGTCATGAAGGCCCCCAGCAACGGCATGATCGTCATCCAGCTGTCCGGCGTATAGCTCACCGTGACCGTCAGGCAGTACAGCAACGGCGTCGGTGTCCCGTTGTAGTTGCACTGCTGCGCCACAACGTTGGGCGGACTACTGTTCAGCCAGCCAAGGACATTCTGGGTCGTCGTCTTCGCGTTCGCGACGCGTGTCGTGAGATCCGGTGCGTAGCTCAATCCAGCGCGCGCGCCCTCGCTTGCCGCCAACGTCAAGCTCTGCTGAATGACAAAAATCATCCCGAAACTCAGAATCGCGTAGAAGATCACGAAGAACAGCGGAAACACGATCGCAAACTCGACCGCTGTCGCTCCGCGTTGCCGCCGACGTCCTCGCCATGCGTTCTGTCGTTTCATCGCACGCCCCCCGTTGCGGCAAGATAGAGCAGCCATACGGCAGCCGGCACCGCGAGGCATGCGGCATAGGGCGTTGCCCGATATCTCCCGAGTCTCAGTGCAGGCTCGCGCGGTCGCCACAAGCCTCCGAGCGAGGTGCGCGACAGCACCATCAGCACGAGCGCGTGCAGGCTGGCAGCCAGACTGGCGGCCACCCACAGCCACAGCAGCGCATGCACACCACACCAGATGCCGAGCACGGCAAAAATCTTTACATCTGCTGCGCCCATCACGCGCAGAAGGAAGAACGGCATAAGCCCAATCAGGCCGACCAGCATGCCGGCCCCTGACTGAAGCATGGAAATGCCAAATGGATTCGCGGCCACGCATGCGCCGGCGAACCCACTGACCAGTCCGACCAGAACAAGCGCGTTCGAAATACGGCGGAAACGAATATCGCTGACCACGACAAAACCTGCCCAGGTCAGAAATACCCCGCTAAAAATAAGATGTCCCATCGCGCCACGATCCGCAGCAAATACGAGGGCAAGCGGATTACCGAAGCAATCCGCCCGCTACTGCGCCAAGACGACTTCCGAAAAAGAAGTGGTCAGCTTAGCCCGCCGGGGTTGCCCGGATCGCGTTGGCAGAACAGTTGGTAGCCGAAGGGGAGGACACGCAAGTGCCAAGATTAGTGAACATATTGCCGAGGCTGCTGCCGATGTTCGTCACCCCGGCAACGATTGCAACAGCAATCAGACCCGCAATCAGACCATACTCGATCGCGGTAACCCCGTCTTCTTCCTTAAGGAAGCGCTTGATGAGTGCTTTCATTTTATTCCTCGTGCCTGTATTTACGTTCGTTGGCCTTTTATACGTATACATCCCCGCATATCTGGCCGGTTGCCCCGCGCTGTTCGCCACATCTGCTGTAACGACAACCAGGTGCACTTTCTTTATAGATTGCCCCGAGGGGCATGGCTCACCATTTGATGCAAGTTAACATTCGCGATAGCAACCCTCCTCGAACGTTGTGTACCGAACCGTACATTTCCTTACATCTGCTTCGGATTCTATATCCGATCCTATTTAAGTTCCAACCTCTTTTAACGACTTGGATCGAAAAAAATGACCAGGAGCACAACGTATTTGTACGGCGTTTCGGTACGACTTACACATAGGATTTACGATAGGTTAGATGTGCACACCTAATCCATCTGTAAAACAGTTGCCTCGTCCACCAAGCCTGCTCGGCCTCCCACGTTACGTTGCACGCGTAACGCCAATGTTGTGACGTTACGTTACGAAACGATCGAAATCGTTCTCATTCGTCTGCACTTAAACAGATTCAACAATCTTTCAATTCCCATAACTTCCTTTTCTGACAAGGAATTGCCTCGTTTAAAACCTGTTGCCGAACCGTCGGGCATCGAAATGGCACGACAGTTGCAGAGTAGTCCTCGCACCACTCAACACAACGCAGTTCACAACACATGTTAATGCGAGGACAAAATGGACATTAAGGTTATCCCTCATGGCGTGTTCCGGACGACTCTGATCGCGGCCACCGTTGCAGCCATGCTTTCCCTCTCCGCGTGCGGCGGCTCGGGTTCCATCAGCCAGGGTCTTGGCGGCGGCTCGAGCTCGGGCGGCGGCGATACGATCTCCACGTCCGGCACGAGCGGAACTTCGGGCTCGTCGGGCACGAGCGGAACTTCGGGTACCAGCGGCACCAGCGGCACCTCGGGTACCAGCGGTACGTCCGGCACAAGCGGGACCTCCGGTACCAGCGGTACGTCGGGCACGAGCGGCACGTCCGGTACGTCCGGTACGTCGGGTGTGTCGTCGAACCCAGTGGGAACTGTCCTCGCAAGCAGCAGCAACATCTTGACGGGTGTCGGCGGAACCGTCTCGGGCCTCGGTTCCGTCATCGGCAGCCAGACGCTGCCGGGCGTCAACCCGGCCACCACACAAGCCGCGGGCGGCATCGTGCAAAGCGTCGGCGGCGCAGTGACTGCACTCGGCAATGGCCTCGGCAACGGTCTCGGTCAGCTCGGCGCGACGAAGGACCCGGTCGGCACCACGCTCGCCAGCACGGGTGGCGTCGTCAACCAGCTCGGCAGCGCAGTCACGCAAACGGGGACCCTGGTCTCGAGCCTCGGCAGCGGCCCGCTCTCGCCGCTCGCACCGGTCACGGGCGCCGTCGGCGGCCTCGTGTCGACGCTCGGCGGTGCCGTCTCGAACGGCGGCAATACCCTCACCAACGCACTGTCGACCGGCCCGATCCAGCAGGTCACGCAGACGGTCAGCTCCGCCATCACGCCGATCACGACGATGGTCGGCCAGACGACCCAGACGATCGGCACGGCAACCGGCCTCGGCGCGCCCGTCAACACGCTGCTCGGCACGGTCGGCAACGGCCTGAACCAGGCCGGCGCCCTGCTCGCGTCGACGGGCGGCAACCCCGTCACGACCGGTCTTGGCAACACGGTCTCGTCGACGGGCAACACCGTGAAGGCCGTCGGCGGCCTGCTCACGGGCGGCACCGGCGGCGTAACCAACCCGCTCGCGCCGCTCACCGGCCTCGTCTCGACGGTCACCGGCGCACTCGGCGGCGCAACGGGTGGCGGCAGCGGCCCGCTCGCACCGGTCACCGGTCTCGTCTCGACGGTCACGGGCGCACTCGGCGGCGCAGCAGGCGGCGGCAGCGGCCCGCTCGCACCGGTCACGGGTCTCGTCTCGACGGTCACGGGCGCGCTCGGCGGCGCAGCTGGCGGCGGCAGCGGCCCGCTCGCACCGGTCACGGGTCTCGTCTCGACAGTCACGGGCGCGCTCGGCGGCGCAGCTGGCGGCAGTGGAGGCCCGCTGGCACCGGTCACCGGCCTCGTCTCGACGGTCACGGGCGCACTCGGTGGCGCAGCAGGCGGCAGCGGCGGCCCGCTCGCGCCGGTCACCGGCCTCGTCTCGACGGTCACGGGCGCACTCGGCGGCGCAGCAGGTGGCAGCGGCGGCCCGCTCGCACCGGTCACGGGTCTGCTCGGTACCGTGACGGGCGCCCTCGGCGGCGCAACAGGCGGCGCAGGCGGCAGCAGCCCGCTCGCCCCGGTGACGAACGTCGTGTCCACGGTAACGAGCGCGGTCGGCGCACCGGCATTGACCGGCGGCACGGGCGCCGTCACGAACTCGGGCTCGGCGTCGAATCCGCTCGCACCGGTCACGTCGCTGATCGGCGGCCTGCTCGGTGGCACGCACGGCAAGTAAACCAACATCCATCAATCGACAAGACAGCGAGGAGTCAATCATGTCCCAGCAACGTTCTCTCACGACAGCCGCCCTGCACCAGTGGCGCGTGCCCCTCACGGCCTTCGCCGCAGCCTGCCTGCTGGCCGCCTGCGGCGGCGGCGGCGTGAGTTCGCCGCCGACCAGCAGCAACAACAACCCCAGCAGCACGAGCGGTACACCGAGCACGAGCGGCACCAGCGGCACGTCCACCGGCACCAAGGGCGTCGTCAGCACGGTTGGCCAGACGGCCACCGACCTCGGCAGCACGGTCGGCAACATCACCGTGCCCGGCCTCGGCGACGGTGTGACGAAGGGCGTCGGCAGCACGCTCTCCAGCACGGGCACGATCGTCGGCGCAGCTGCCGATGCCGTGAGCAACGGGCTGGGACAGATCGGTACGACCAAGGATCCGGTCGGCACGACCGTCGCGGGCCTCGGCAACGTGGTCGGCGCGACGAGCAACACGGTGTCCGGCCTGAGCTCGACGGTCAAGGCGCTCGGCACGGGGCAACTCGCGCCGCTCGCGCCCGTCACGACGCCAGTCGGCACCGTGCTCGACACGGTGGCCAATGGCTTGACGGCTGCCGGCACGACGATCGGCTCGACGCTGTCGTCGGGCGCCGTGCAGCAAGTGACGCAGCCGCTCAGCTCGGCGATCACGCCGCTCGTGATTACCGCAGGCCAGGTCACGCAACAGGTCGGCACGACGACCGGCCTCGGCCAACCCGTCTCGGGTCTGCTCGGCCAGGTCGGCGGCGCGATCAGCTCGGCCGGCAAGCAGGTTGGCGGCACGTCGAGCCAGCCGCTCGTCGGCGACGTCGGTCAGCTCGTGACGGCGGTCGGCAACACCGTGACCAACGCGGGCGGCCTCGTCAACCCGAACGGCCCGAACGGCGCGGCGCCGATCCCCGGCCTGATCACGAGCCTCGTCGGCGGCTCGACGGCGACCGTGCAGAACGGCACGTCGTCGGGTTCCGGCTCGACGAATCCGCTCGGCGGCCTGCTGTCGGGTCTCGGCTCGACGCCGCTCGGCTCGCTCACGGGCGCACTCGGCGGCGCGACCGGCGGTTCGGGCAGCAGCCCGCTCGCGCCCGTCACGGGCCTCGTCTCCACCGTTACCGGCGCACTGAGCGGTGCGGCGGGCGGTAGCGGCGGCCCGCTCGCCCCCGTCACGAATCTCGTGTCGACGGTCACGGGCACGCTCGGCGGCGCAACGGGTGGCGCAGGCAGTGCAAACCCTCTCGCGCCTGTCACCGGTTTGCTGAATACTGTCACCGGAGCAGTTGGCGGCGCAGCGGGATCCGGGGGAGCGAGCCCGCTCGCACCGGTCACGTCACTGGTCGGCAGCGTCACGGGAACGGCAACGTCGGGCGGCGGCTCGACGGGCCTGCTGGCACCGGTAACGGGGTTGCTGGGTACGCTGGGTAGCGTTGGCAAGTAAGGAGGACGGTCGCACCTTCGCAGCCGGAGCGGAGGGTGCGACCGTACAAACACAACCGGCATTGCGGCACGCGGCGCGCGGCACCCTGGTGTCGCGCGCCGGCATTACAAAGAAGACGAAAAGCAAGGCCTACGAGGAAGAACAATGAAATCCAGACTCGACAGATGGATGATGCTGCTCGCCGCCATCGCGGCAGCCAGCACGGCACAGGCACAAACGCGCGTCGGCGGTAACCCGCTCGACTCCCTGCCCCAGATCAACGCGCCGAAAACCGGCCCGAACGTAACCGTGCAGGTCGCGCCCCAGGCACCGCAACTGCAGGAGCTGCTGTCGCGCCACCTGACACCGACGACCTTCCAGGTCGAAGGCGTAAAGTCGGTACCGTTCGAGGAAATCTCGCGTCGCTTCACCCCCCTCGTCGGCAAGGACATCACGATCGGCGATCTGATCGAAACCGCCAACGGCGTGACGAAGCTGTACCAGGAACGCGGTTACGCGCTGTCGTTCGCGTTTGTTCCCGCGCAGACGTTCGAGAACGGCGTCGTGCGCATCACGGTTGTCGAAGGCTATGTGTCGGACGTCAAGGTCACCGGCAAGCCCGGGGCAATGGAATCGAAGATTCGCGCGATCGCAGCGCATATCACCGACGATCGCCCGCTGCGCCGCGCAACGTTCGAGCGCTACGTAAACACGTTCGGCCTCTTGCCCGGCCTCACGGTGAAGGCGAACGTACCACCGCCGCAAACCACCGACGGCGCCACGACGCTCGAACTTGCCGTCGACCGCAAGGCATTCAACGTCAGCACCGGTATCGATTTCAACCACCCGGGCGTACAGGGCCTCATCACCGCGACCGAAAACGGCCTCACGAAGTTCGGCGAGCAGCTGAGCATCTCCGCACTGGCGCCGCCGGGGCGTGACAAGCAGACCTACTTCGCGTTCAGCGGCGCGGTGCCCGTCGGCAGCAGCGGGCTGATCACGCGCCTCGATGCAAGCACCTATCGCGGCAAGCCTACTGACAATCCGGGCCTGCCGTCGTCCGTCCAACGCACCGTCAAGAACGAGAAGCTTGGTCTTTCGGCATCCTATCCGATACTGCTGAACAACCAGCGCAGCTTGCTCGGCACTGTGTCGGGTTATGCCGCACACAACGAAGACCGCTACCAAAGCCAGACCAACGGCAATACCCTCGAAAACCGGTCACAGGTCCGCGTGATGCAATTGCAGCTCGACTACACGAGCGTCGAACCGAAGCAGGTGCGAAAACTGAGCGTCAACGTCGCCAAGGCATTCGACATCCTCGGTGCATCGAAATCGCAGACTGGCGTGGTTAACGGTGTGGGGGTTACATACGCCGACCCGACGTCGCTGACCTTTGTCCGTACCGGCGCGACCTTCACGCAAACCAACGAATGGCCGTTCCGGATCGGCACGTCAGTCTCGCTGACCGGGCAATACAGCCCTGACTCACTGCCGACGTCCGAGCAGATCTCGTTCGGCTCGACGCGCTACGCGCTCGGCTATCAGCCGGGCGAAGCGTCGGGCGACTCGGGATGGGGGATGTCGCTGGAGGTCAACCGTGGCTTCACGCCGGGCTGGACGTATATGAAGTCTGTAACGCCGTACATCGCCTACGACATGGCGCGTGTGTACCTGCATTCAGGCACGCCGTCGCCCAACCGCATGTCGTCGGTCGGCATCGGTGTGCGTTTCACGGACAGTCGCTTCTACAGCCTCGACCTGAACGTCGCGAAGCCGGTGGGTGACGCGCCAGTCGAAAGCGCATCACGCAGCCCGCGCATCAACGCCGCATTCTCGTATCAGCTCAACTGATCGGTCACCAAACAGCCCGCGCCATGCAGGCTGTTTCGATTAGAGCCCCCTCTATCAAACGTGGCGCGCGGTTTCACGTATTCTGGCGAAGCTCGCAACATGCCCGCCCCATGCAGACGGTCGTGCGGGCAAATCGAACACGACATGCAAAACAAGGAGGACGACAATGATTCAACTGACCCGCCCGTTGCGTGCAATCGCCTTCGCCGGCGCACTGCTCGCTTGCGCCGCCCCCACGTTCGCACAGGCAGACAGCCCCATCGGCATGTGGCAGACGATCGACGACAACACCCATCAGCCGAAGGCACTCGTGCAGATCGCCGAGGACGGCGACGGTGCGCTGACCGGCAAGGTCGTCAAGGGCCTCGGCGCGAACGATACGCCCGATCGCCGCTGCACCGCCTGCACGGACGAGCGCAAGGATCAGCTCATCAAGGGCATGACGATCATCAAGGCGATGAAGAAGGAAGGCGACCACTGGGACGGCGGCAACATTCTCGACCCGGAGAACGGCAAGGTCTACAAGTGCAAGATGACGCTCGAAGACGGCGGCCAGAAACTCGTCGTGCGCGGTTATATCGGTGTATCACTGCTCGGCCGTTCGCAGACCTGGGTTCGCCAACAATGACGCGCGGCGCGCGCTGAAACGCGCGGCTCGATGAAAAAACCGGCCTGACGATGAATTCGTCAGGCCGGTTTTCTTTTGGTGCGCGTGTCGGCGCAAACAACGCAGTAAACAGCAGACATCAGGCTGCGTGCTTCATCGCACCCGGCGCATAACTGCCCGGCGTGCGACCCACGGGTACCACGCCGCTGCGCGCCTCCGCCGCCTTCGATTGCGTATGCTTGCGCATCCGCACCGACAATTCATTGCACAGGTTCACGCCCGAATCGCCGTAGAGTTCACGCATCACGCTCATCAGCGTGCCCGTCTCGTGCCAGACCTTGAAGCGGCGATGGCATGTCTGATACGAAGGGTAACGGCGCGGCATCGCCGACCACGTTGCGCCGCTGTAGATGACCCAGAGCACGCCGTTCATCACGGCACGGGTATTGGCCAGCGGCCGACCGCGCAACTCGGTGCGCGGCTGCATTTCGGGCAGAAGCGGCGCGACGCGGCGCCACTCGTGGTCGGTCAGATCGCGATACGGTGTCATGGACATCTCCAGCCTTGGTAACCATGACACAACGATATCGGCTCACCTCAACCATGAATATAAGACAAGTCCGAAAATACCCCGAGATCGCCTGAATTTGACCGGAATTGACGTTTGAATACCGCCAATTGCCGGAAATCGCACTCAGGTCAGCGACGTATCGACGATGCGGCGCGGCGTTTCGAGATACTCCTTCGACTGCATCTCGACGATGCGCGAGACCGTACGCGCAAACTCGTTGGCCATCGGACCTTCGACGTACAACTGCTCCGCCGGCACCGCCGCGGACATCAGCAGCTTGACCTTGTGGTCGTACAGCACGTCGATCAGCCACGTGAAGCGGCGCGCCTCGGACGCCATCCGCGGCGACATCTGCGGTACCTCGGACAGCACGATCGCGTGGAACCGGCTCGCGAGTTCGAGATAGTCGTTCTGCGAACGCGGGCCGCCGCACAGCGTCGCGAAATCGAACCATACGACGCCGTCCGCCTTGCGCAGCGCCTTCAGCTCACGCTTCTCGATATGCAGGAGCGGGCTTTCATCGGGTACCGCCGCAAGCTTGCCGAACGCATGGCGCAGTTCGCGATCGGCGTCCGCGCCGAGCGGCGTGTGATACATCTTCACCTGCGCGAGCGTGCGCTGGCGATAATCGACGCCCGCGTCGACGTTCAGCACGTCGAGCTTGTCCTTGATAAGCGCAATCGCCGGCAGCATGCGGTCGCGATGCAGACCGTCCGGATACAGGTCGTCGGGATCGTAGTTGGACGTCATCACGAACTGCACGCCGTTGTTGAACAGGCGGTCGAGCAGACGGTACAGGATCATCGCATCGGCAATGTCCGACACGTGGAACTCGTCGAAGCAGATCAGGCGGTAGCGCTTCGCGATACGCCGCGCGAGTTCGTCGAGCGGATCGGCCTGCCCTTTCAGTTCCTCGAGCTCGCGGTGGACTTCGCGCATGAATTCGTGGAAATGCAGGCGCGTCTTGCGCTGCACGGGCACGACCGCGTAGAAGCTGTCCATCAGGAAGCTCTTGCCGCGACCGACGCCGCCCCACATGTAGACGCCGCGCGGGAGGTCGGGATGATTGATGAGCTTCTTGAATGCGTTCGAGCGGCGCGCCTTGTACTCGACCCACTCGTCGAAACATTGCTGCAGGCGATCGACGGCCGCGCGCTGCGCGGGATCGGACTGATAGCCGCGCGTGGTCAGTTCGCGCGTGTAGTATTCGGTGACGTTCATCGGGCAAACCGGAAAAAACGAAGGCGGACGGGAAACCCCGCCCGCCCTCGTCATGAGACGGCTGCGCCGGCCGATGGCCGGCCGGCGCTATACCGCGCTCAGCTGTTCAGCGAGCGCTTGTCGACGGCGAGCGCCGCTTCGCGCATCACTTCCGACATCGACGGGTGCGGATGGCAGATACGGGCGATGTCTTCCGACGCCGCCTTGAATTCCATCGCCACCACGGCTTCCGCGATCAGGTCCGACGCGTTCGCGCCGATCACGTGCACGCCGAGCAGTTCGTCGGTCTTCGCATCCGCGATCATCTTCACGAAACCGTCCGGCGCGTTCATGCCGAGCGCGCGGCCGTTGATCGAGAACGGGAACTTGCCCGACTTGATCTCACGGCCTTCCGCCTTCAGCTGCTGCTCCGTCTTGCCGACCCATGCGATTTCCGGGTACGTGTAGATCACCCACGGAATGCAGTTGTAGTCGATGTGCGGCTTCTGGCCGTCGATCACTTCCGCGACCAGCACGCCTTCGTCTTCCGCCTTGTGCGCGAGCATCGGGCCGCGCACCACGTCGCCGATCGCGTAGACGTTCGGCACCGCCGTGCGGCAGTGGTCGTCCACGTCGATGAAGCCACGCTCGTTCGCCTTCAGGCCGATTGCCTCGAGGCCGAGGTTGTCGGTGTTCGGCACGCGGCCGACCGACACGATCAGGCGGTCGGCGTCGAGCGTCTGCGCGTTGCCGTCCTTGTCCGTGTAGGCGATCGACACGCCGTCGGCGGTCGTCTTCACTTCGCCGATCTTCACGCCGAGATGGATGTCGAGGCCCTGCTTCTTGAACAGCTTGGCCGCTTCCTTCGCGAGCGCTTCGTCGGCTGCGCCGAGGAATGCCGGCAGCGCCTCGAGCACCGTCACTTCGGCACCCAGGCGACGCCACACCGAGCCGAGCTCGAGGCCGATCACGCCTGCGCCGATCACGGCGAGCTTCTTCGGCACCGAGTCGAACGTCAGCGCACCTTCGTTGTCCGACACGATCTTGTTGTCGACCGGGATGCCCGGCAGGTGACGCGCCTTCGAGCCCGTCGCGATGATCACGTTCTTCGCGGTGACGACTTCGGTTTCACCCTCGCCGCTCACTTCGATCTGCACGCCGGCGTCGGTCTTGCCGGTGAACTTGCCATGGCCCTTCAGCCAGGTGATCTTGTTCTTCTTGAACAGGAACTCGATCCCGCTCGTCATCTTCTCGACGATCGCGTCCTTGCGGCCGAGCATCTTCGCGACGTCGATCTTCACGCCGTCGACCGTGATGCCGTGGTCGGTCAGGTGATGCGACGCGTTCTCGAACTCTTCCGACGACGCGAGCAGCGCCTTCGACGGGATGCAGCCGACGTTCAGGCAGGTGCCGCCGAGCTTCAGCGCGCCGGCCGGGTTCTTCCACTTCTCGATACAGGCAACGGTCTTGCCGAGCTGCGCGGCGCGAATCGCGGCGATGTAGCCGCCGGGGCCGGCGCCGATCACGACGACGTCAAATTCCTTGGACATGACAATCCTTTCTACTTGTACGCCTGCACGTTCGCGCGCGGGCGCGAACGTGCAGAACGGGTCGATGCAGTGAGACTCGGCTTACAGGTCGAGCAGCAGGCGTGCCGGATCTTCCAGCGCATCCTTCATCGCGACGAGCGACAGCACGGCTTCGCGGCCGTCGATGATGCGGTGGTCGTACGACAGCGCGAGGTAGTTGATCGGGCGGATCACGATCTGGCCGTTTTCAACGACCGGACGCTCCTTCGTCGCGTGCACGCCGAGGATGGCCGATTGCGGCGGGTTGATGATCGGGGTCGACAGCATCGAGCCGAACACGCCGCCGTTCGAGATCGAGAACGTACCGCCCGTCATTTCCTCGATCGACAGCTTGCCGTCCTTCGCCTTCTGGCCGAATTCGGCGATCTTCTTCTCGATCTCGGCGAGGCTCAGTTGATCCGCGTTGCGCAGGATCGGCACGACGAGGCCGCGCGGCGAGCCGACGGCGATACCGATGTCGAAGTAGCCGTGGTAGACGATGTCGTTACCGTCGATCGACGCGTTCACGAGCGGGAACTTCTTCAGTGCGTGGACAGCGGCCTTCACGAAGAACGACATGAAGCCGAGCTTCACGCCATGTTCCTTCTCGAACTTGTCCTTGTACTTGTTGCGCAGCTCCATGACCGGAGCCATGTTGACTTCGTTGAACGTCGTCAGGATCGCGTTGGTCTGCTGCGATTCGAGCAGACGCTCGGCGATACGCGCACGCAGACGCGACATCGGCACGCGCTGTTCCGGACGGTCGTTGAGCCACGTCGTCGCCGACGCCGGCACCTTCACTTCCGGCAGCGACGGCTTCGCCGCAGCCTTTGCCGGTGCGGCAGCCGGAGCGGCCTTCGGTGCGCTGCCCGCGGCCAGCGCGTCGCCCTTCGTGACGCGGCCGTCGCGGCCCGAACCTGCGACGTCGCCCGCCGACAGGCCCTTCTCTGCCAGCAGCTTCGACGCGGCCGGCGATGCCGTAGCCGAGCTCGATGCCGTTGCGGTAGCCGGCTGTGCTGCCGGTGCGGCTGCAGCAGGCGCTGCGGCCGGCTTGACTTCGGCCGCGCCCGCAGCAGCTTCGGCTGCACCTGCCTTCGCTTCCGTATCGATCGTAGCGATCAGTTGATCGGCAACGACGGTGTCACCGTCGTTCTGCAGCACTTGCGCGAGCACGCCCGCGGCCGGTGCCGGCACTTCGAGCACGACCTTGTCGGTCTCGAGTTCGATCAGGATTTCGTCCTGCGCGACTGCTTCGCCCGGCTTCTTCTTCCACTGCAGCATGGTGGCTTCCGAAACCGACTCCGAAAGCTGGGGGACTTTGACTTCTACGATAGCCATGTGATTTTCCTGGATGCTTAATCTGGGGTGTGACGAGGTTCGTGCGATTCCTTCGGCCGGTGCGGCGCGCAGCGCGCCCGGCGAGCCAAAGGAGACGGGAAAGCGCGCTGCGCCTTCCCGTTTCGCTTCCGTCGGTTATTTCGCGATCGATGCGCTCTTCAGGCGGCCGAAAGCACCTTCGATGAGGGCCTTCTGCTGCTCGTAGTGCTTCGCGTAGTAGCCAACCGCCGGCGAGGCCGAAGCCGGACGGCCGCTGTATGCCAGCTTCTGCCCTTCCTTCATGCCTTCCTTCAGGTGGTGCTCGACGTAGAACCAGGGGCCCTGGTTCTGCGGCTCGTCCTGCACCCAGACCACTTCAGTCGCGTTCTCGTACTTCTTGATTTCGGCTTCGAACTGCTTGTGCGCGAACGGATACAGCTGCTCGATACGGATGATCGCGACGTCGTTCGCCTTCGCTTCGCGGCGGTGCGCGACGAGGTCGTAGTACACGCGGCCCGAGCACACCAGCACGCGCTTGACCTTCTTCGCGTCGATGCCGCCGTCGGTTTCGCCCAGCACCGGCTGGAACGAACCCTTCGCGAGTTCCGACAGGTCCGACACGGCTTCCTTGTGGCGCAGCAGCGACTTCGGCGTTGCGACGATCAGCGGCTTGCGGAACAGGCGGATCATCTGGCGACGCAGCAGGTGGAAAATCTGCGCCGGCGTCGTCGGTTGAACGACCTGCATGTTGTGATCGGCACACAGCTGCAGGAAACGCTCGATACGCGTCGACGAGTGTTCCGGACCCTGGCCTTCGTAGCCGTGCGGCAGCAGCATCGTCAGACCCGACACGCGGCCCCACTTCACTTCGCCCGACGAGATGAACTGGTCGATCACGACCTGCGCACCGTTGACGAAGTCGCCGAACTGGGCTTCCCACAGCACGAGCGTGTTCGGCTCGGCGGTCGAGTAACCGTATTCGAAGCCCAGCACCGCTTCTTCCGACAGCACCGAGTCGATCACCGTGAACTTCGCCTGACCGTCGGCGATGTTCTGCAGCGGCACGTACGTGCCGTCGTTCCAGCGCTCGCGGTTCTGGTCGTGCAGCACCGCGTGACGGTGCGTGAACGTGCCGCGGCCCGAGTCCTGGCCCGTCAGGCGCACCGAGTAGCCCGATGCGACGAGCGACGCGAACGCGAGGTGTTCACCCATGCCCCAGTCGAGCGGCTGGTCGCCACGCGCCATGTTGCGGCGGTCGTTGATCACGCGCTCGACGAGCGGGTGAACCTTGAAGTTTTCCGGGACCGTCGTGATGCGTTCGCCCAGGCGCTTCAGTTCGGCGAGCGGCACGGCCGTGTCGGCTGCATCCGTCCACTTGCGGTTCAGGAACGGAACCCAGTCGACCGCGTACTTGCTCTTGTAGTTCGACAGGACCGGATCGACCGTGTGGTGACCGTCGTCCATCGCCTTGCGGTACGCCTTCACGTAGTTGTCGGCGTCTTCCGCGGTGATCACGCCCTGCTGCACGAGCTTCTCGGCGTACAGCGCACGGGTGCCCGGGTGCTGTGCGATCTTCTTGTACATCAGCGGCTGCGTGACCGCCGGCGTGTCCTGCTCGTTGTGACCCAGCTTGCGGAAGCAGACGATGTCGATCACGACATCCTTGTGGAACTGCATCCGGTAGTCGATCGCGATCTGCGTCGCGAGGATCACGGCTTCCGGATCGTCGCCGTTCACGTGCAGCACCGGCGCCTCGATCATCTTGACGACGTCGGTACAGTACAGCGTCGAGCGCGCGTCGCGCGGGTCGGACGTCGTGAAGCCGATCTGGTTGTTGATGACGATGTGCAGCGTGCCGTGCGTGCCGTAACCGCGCGTCTGCGCGAGGTTCAGCGTTTCCATCACGACGCCCTGGCCAGCGAAGGCCGCGTCGCCGTGGATCTGCACCGGCAGCACTTGCAGGCCGTCTTCGTCGCCGCGACGATCCATCCGCGCCTTCGCGGAACCTTCGACCACCGGGTTCACGATTTCGAGGTGCGACGGGTTGAACGCGAGCGACAGGTGGACCGGGCCGCCTTCCGTCGACACGTCCGACGAGAAGCCCTTGTGGTACTTCACGTCACCTGCCGGCAGGTCGTCGACGTGCTTGCCTTCGAATTCGGCGAACAGGTCGGCCGGCATCTTGCCCAGCGTGTTGACCAGCACGTTCAGACGGCCACGGTGCGCCATGCCGATGATGATTTCCTGCACGCCGCGCTTGCCCGCGTGCTGGACGACTTCGTCCATCGCCGCGATGAAGCTTTCGCCGCCTTCGAGCGAGAAGCGCTTCTGGCCGACGTACTTGGTATGCAGGTAACGCTCGAGGCCTTCGGCGGCCGTCAGGCGATTCAGGATGTGCTTCTTCTCGTCAGCCGAGAAGTTCGGCGTCGCGCGGGTCGATTCCAGACGCTCCTGCCACCAGCGTTTCTGTTCCGGGTCGCTGATGTACATGTACTCGGCGCCGATCGTGCCGCAGTACGTGTCACGCAGGCCCTTGACGATGTCGCGCAGCGAAGCCTGGTCGAAACCGAAATACAGGTTGCTTGCGCTGTACGTCTGGTCGAGGTCGCCTTCGGAGAAGTCGTAGAACGCGGGTTCGAGTTCGGGAATGGCGGGACGTTCGCGACGCTTCAGGGGATCGAGATTGGCCCATTGCGAGCCGAGGAAGCGATAAGCGCTGATGAGGGACTGCACGTGCACTTGCTTGCGCGCCGCAGCAAGGTTGGTGCTGCTTTCGCGCGGGATGAAGGCATTGGCCTTCGCACGCTCGGCGAACGATTCGACGATCGGGAAATGAGCGACGTCATTGGCATTCGAGCCGTCCGTTGCAGGCACGTTCTGCAGCGCGTCGAAATACTCTCGCCAGTTCTCCGGCACCGATGCCGGATTGTTGAGGTATGCATCGTACAGTTCTTCAACGTACGAAGCATTGCCGCCGAACAGATAGGAGTTCAGCTGAAACTGCTTCATTACATCTGACATTTTACGCTCACCTTTCTTCGAGCTTCTCGAGAAATAGCGGGTTACTCAACCTTCCGCGACACGGCCTGACCGTTTAGCGGATTGCGAATCAAGTCTTGCTTGGAAGGACCTAAAACTTGCGTGCGCGCAGCATATCACAGAACCGATACCGGAGTTCACGGCGAAATGTGCCTGAAAGCACCGCGCGACGGGGTTTTGCCGGATTGCCACGACCCGCGGGAACAGTGTTTTGCAGCGCACCCGGTTGCACATCGTTCAGATGCAAAAAAGGCCACCCGAAGGCGGCCTTTTTCGTCCCGCACGGAAACGATCGACGCTTAGTCGACCGCGCCTTCGCGGCTCGCGCGGCGACGCTCGTGCTCCTTCAGGAAGCGCTTGCGCAGGCGGATCGACTGCGGCGTCACTTCGACGAGCTCGTCGTCGTCGATGAATTCGACCGCGTACTCGAGCGACATCTGGACCGGCGGCACCAGGCGCACGGCTTCGTCGGTGCCCGACGCACGCACGTTGGTCAGCTGCTTGCCCTTGATCGGGTTCACGACGAGGTCGTTGTCACGGCTGTGGATGCCGATGATCATGCCCTCATAGAGCGCATCGCCCGGCTTCACGAACATGCGGCCGCGATCCTGCAGCTTCCACAGTGCGTAGGCGACCGCTGCGCCGTCGTCCTGCGAGATCAACACGCCGTTACGACGCTCGAAGACCGAACCGTCCTTGACCGGTGCGTACGAGTCGAAGATGTGGCTCATCAGGCCCGTGCCGCGCGTGAGCGTCAGGAATTCGCTCTGGAAGCCGATCAGGCCACGCGCCGAGATCTTGTACTCCAGACGCGTGCGGCCACGGCCGTCCGATGCCATGTCGAGCATCTCGCCCTTGCGGCGGCCGAGCTCTTCCATCACGCCACCCTGGTGCTCGTCCTCGACGTCGACGGTCAGCAGCTCGTACGGCTCGTGACGCACGCCGTCGATTTCCTGCATCACGACGCGCGGACGCGACACGGCCAGCTCATAGCCTTCACGGCGCATGTTCTCGACGAGAATCGTCAGGTGCAGTTCGCCGCGGCCCGACACTTCGAACACCGTTTCGTCGCCGGTGTCCTTCACGCGCAGCGCGACGTTGTGGTTCAGTTCCTTCATCAGGCGGTCGCGGATCTGGCGGCTCGTCACGAACTTGCCTTCGCGGCCGGCGAGCGGCGACGAATTGACGAGGAAGTTCATCGTCAGCGTCGGCTCGTCGACGGTGATCATCGGCAGCGCTTCCGGCGTATCGACCGCGCAGATCGTTGCGCCGATACCGACGTCTTCAATACCGTTGATCAGCACGATGTCGCCCGCTTCGGCCGATTCGACCTGCACGCGCTCGAGGCCCGTGAACGACAGCACCTGGTTGATCTTGCGGTTCAGCACTTCGCCTTCCGGGCCGAAGCGCATCGCGACCGGCTGGCCCGGCTTGATGCGACCGCGCGTGATGCGGCCGACGCCGATCCGGCCGACGTACGTCGAATAGTCGAGCGACGTGATCTGCAGTTGCAGCGGCGCGTCCGGATCCGCCGGACGGACCGGCACGTGCTCGAGGACTGCCTCGAACAGCGGGCGCATGTCGCCTTCGCGCGCAGCCGGGTCGAGCGACGCATAGCCGTTCAGGCCCGATGCGTAGACGATCGGAAAATCGAGCTGCTCTTCGGTTGCGCCGAGCTTGTCGAACAGGTCGAAGGTCTGGTTGATGACCCAGTCGATCCGCGCACCCGGACGGTCGATCTTGTTGACGATGACGATCGGCTTCAGGCCGAGCGCCAGCGCCTTCTTCGTGACGAAGCGCGTCTGCGGCATCGGGCCCTCGACCGCGTCGACGAGCAGCAGCACCGAGTCGACCATCGACAGCACGCGCTCCACCTCGCCGCCGAAGTCCGCGTGCCCCGGCGTGTCGACGATGTTGATGTGCGTGCCTTCGTACTCGACCGCGCAGTTCTTCGCGAGAATCGTGATCCCGCGCTCCTTTTCGATGTCGTTCGAGTCCATCACCCGCTCCGCAATCTGCTGGTTCTCGCGGAAGGTGCCGGACTGGCGGAGCAGTTGGTCGACGAGCGTGGTCTTGCCGTGGTCGACGTGGGCGATGATGGCGATATTGCGAAGGGCGCGGGTCATAGAAACCTGGAAATCGTTTGAACGCGCAAAAGCGCCCGCTCGTTTTTCACGGGCGCGCGCATTGCAGCTTGGAAAGCCACAAATTATAGCACGTGAGAATGTCGGCAACCGACCGGCACGTTGCAACGCAGCAGGCTGGCCGACACACCCTCCCCTCGAACGCGCCAATCTGTCGACGCCCATGTCGCCGTCGGGCACAAAAACCTTATTGATATGAGGGATTTTTGCGACGCAAAGCGCGCCCGTTGCCGTTCGATTAACATTTGCCGCGGCAAACAACTGTGCCTATACTGCTGCCTAGTCAACTATTGCAGCTTCAGGGTTTTATGTCGGATTCTTCTACCCCATCCCCCGTTTCGCCGCTGTCCACGTATCAGATGAACGACAGCGTCGGTTATCTGATGTCGCGCGTGAAGTCGGTGATGACCAACCTCGTCACGCAACGCACGCAGGAAGAACTCGGCATCACGGGCACGCAGGCGAGCATGCTGTTCATGATCGCGGTCGGCAAGTGCTCGACGGCCGCCGAGCTTGCCCGCGAGTACGGGATCGACGCGAGCGCAGTCACGCGCCTGCTCGATCGGGTCGAAAAACGCGGCCTGCTGTCCCGTGTCCGGAGCATCGAGGATCGACGTGTCGTGCGCCTCGAGCTGACCGACGAAGGCCGCGCGCTCGCCGAACGGCTGCCGCCGATTTTCCGCAGCGTGCTCGACCAGGTGCTGGACGGGTTCACGCCGGAAGAAGTCGGGTTCCTGAAGAGCATGCTGCGCCGCATTCTCAGCAACTATTGCGAGACCGCCGGCGGCAGCATCACGTAATAGTTGCCATAACAATTACTTTTGACAGATTAATGTAAGGAAATCCTTGCAGTGTCCATCATTCATTCCGAGTCAGGGATCAGCGCGATGAAATCCTCCCCGTTGTCCGTGCGCGCCGGGTCGTGCCGCACCGCCCTCGCCGTCGCGGTCGCCGCACTGGCGTTGGCGGGCTGCGCGAACTACATCGGCATCAAGAGCGACAAGCAGATCGCCCCCGCGTCGCAATTCGAATCCGCCCAGAGCCTGCCGGCCCAGGGCGGCCAGTGGCCGGCGCTCGACTGGGCCAGCCAGTTCGGCGATCCGCAACTGCCGAAGCTGATCGACGAAGCCCTGCAGGGCAATCCGTCGATCGCGCAGGCACAGGCGCGCATCGCAAAGGCGTCGTCGTACATCGAATCGTCGCGTTCGAACCTGATGCCCAAGGCGGAAGCCAGCTATTCGTGGACGCGTGAGCTGTATTCGTCGAACGCGCTGTTCCCGCCGCCGTACGGCGGCCAGTGGTACAGCGAGAACAACGCGCTCGCGAGCGCGTCGTGGGAACTCGACCTGTGGGGCAAGAACCGCGAGCGCCTGCACACTGCCGTGTCGCAGGAAAAGGCGGCCGAAGCCGACATGCAGCAGGCACGCATCACGCTCGCGTCGTCGGTCGCACGCACCTACAACTCGCTCGCGCAGCTCTATGCGCTGCGCGATATCGCCCAACGCGAGATCACCAACCGCGAGACGGTCGGCAAGATCACCGACGGCCGCGTGTCGGCCGGCCTCGACACCAACGTCGAACGCCAGACGGCCCGCGGCAATATCGCGACGACCCAGGCTTCGCTGTCCGATCTCGATGGGCAGATCGCGACGGTGCGCTACCAGCTCGCGGCACTGCTCGGCAAGGGCCCGGATCGCGGGCTGCAGATCGCGGCGCCCGTGATGAACCCGAGCGGCGAAATCGCACTGCCCGGCAACCTGCCGGCCGATCTCGTGTCGCGCCGCCCCGACATCGTCGCCGCGCGCTGGCAGGTCGAAGCCGCGATGCACGACGTGAAGGAAGCGAAGGCCGAGTTCTACCCCGACGTGAACCTCGCGGCCGGTTTCGGCTTCGATGCGTTCGGCTGGGGCAAATTCCTGAACTTCGCGAGCCGCCAGGCGCAGTTCGGCCCGGCGATCCACCTGCCGATTTTCGACGCCGGCGCGCTGCGCGCGCAGCTCAAGGGCCGCTACGCGGACTTCGACCTGTCGGTGGCGAACTACAACCAGACGCTGATCAGCGCGCTGAACGACGTCGCGACGCAGGTCGCGTCGATCCGCGCAGTCGATCGCCAGATGGGCGATGCGCAACGTGCCCTCGACGCATCGACGCGCGCATACGACCTCGCGGTCATCCGCTACAAGGCCGGCCTGTCGCCGCAGCTGCAGGTGCTGACCGCGGACAGCAACCGCCTCGCATCGGAGCAGACGGTGACCAACCTGAAGATGCGCCGGCGCGACATGCAGCTTGCCCTGATCAAGGCGCTGGGCGGCGGGTTCGACGCGACCGGCACGCCGCTTGCCGCGCCCGACGCCGACAAGCCGACAAAACAGGCCGCCAACTGATCCGGCGCCACCACTACGCAGACACTCGAAATAACGGACGGAGAAAATCGCCATGAGCGACCAACAAAACGCCGCCAGCGCGCAGCCGCAGAACAACGGCAAGCGCAAACGGATGATGACGCTGCTCGTCGCGGTCATCGTGATCGCGGCCATCGCGTATGGCCTGTACTACTTCCTCGTCGCCCGCTTCCATGAAGGGACCGACGACGCGTACGTGAACGGCAACGTCGTGCAGATCACGCCGCAGGTCACCGGCACCGTGATCGCGGTGAAGGCCGACGACACGCAGACGGTGAAGGCCGGCGATCCGCTCGTCGTGCTCGACCCGGCCGACTCGCAGGTCGCGCTGCAGCAGGCCGAAGCCAATCTCGCGCAGACGGTGCGCCAGGTGCGCGGCCTGTTCGTCAACGACGACCAGTATCGCGCGCAAGTCGCGCTGCGCCAGTCCGACCTGTCGAAGGCCGAGGACGACCTCCGTCGCCGCGTGGCCGTCGCGCAGACGGGCGCCGTGTCGCAGGAAGAAATCTCGCACGCACGCGACGCCGTGCGCGCCGCCCAGGCATCGCTCGACGCCTCGCAGCAGCAACTCGCGTCGAACCGCGCGCTGACCGCGAACACGACGATCGCATCGCATCCGAACGTGATGGCCGCAGCCGCGAAGGTTCGCGACGCGTACCTGGCGAACGCGCGTAACGTGCTGCCCGCACCGGTCACCGGCTATGTCGCGAAGCGCTCGGTGCAGGTCGGCCAGCGCGTGTCGCCGGGCACGCCGCTGATGTCGGTGGTGCCGCTGAACGCGGTGTGGGTCGATGCGAACTTCAAGGAAGTCCAGCTCAAGCACATGCGCATCGGCCAGCCGGTCGAACTGACGGCCGACATCTATGGCTCGTCGGCGGTCTACCACGGCAAGGTGGTCGGCTTCTCGGCAGGTACGGGCTCGGCGTTCTCGCTGCTGCCGGCGCAGAACGCGACGGGTAACTGGATCAAGGTCGTGCAGCGCCTGCCGGTGCGTATCGAACTCGATCCGAAGGATCTCGACAAGCACCCGCTGCGCATCGGCCTGTCGATGCAGGTCGACGTGGACATCAAGGACGAACGCGGCGACCAGCTCGTGAACGCACCGAACACCGTCTACGAGACCAACGTGTTCGCGAAGTACGGCGACGAAGCGGACGCCGAAATCGCCCGCATCGTCGCCGAGAATGCCGGCGGCAACGCACCGGCGCCGGCTGCGGCGAAGTCGAACGCCGTCGCGAAGATGATGTAACCGTTCCGACTCCGGAAAGACAACCGACATGGCACAGGCACCTGTCTCTCACCCGCCCTTGCAGGGCGGGCAGCTCGTGATCGGGACGATCGCGGTATCGCTCGCGGTGTTCATGAACGTGCTCGACACGTCCATCGCGAACGTCGCGATCCCGACCATCTCGGGCGACCTCGGCGTGTCGTCCGACCAGGGCACGTGGGTCATCACGTCGTTCGCAGTCGCGAACGCGATCTCCGTGCCGCTCACCGGCTGGCTGACCGACCGCTTCGGGCAGGTTCGCCTGTTCCTCGCGTCGATCATCCTGTTCGTGATTTCGTCGTGGATGTGCGGGCTCTCGCCCACCCTGCCGTTCCTGCTTGCGTCGCGCGTGCTGCAAGGCGCGGTGGCAGGCCCGATGATTCCGCTGTCGCAAGCGCTCCTGCTGTCGAGTTATCCGCGCGCCAAGGCGCCGATGGCGCTCGCGCTATGGGCGATGACGACGCTGATCGCGCCCGTTGCCGGCCCGATCCTCGGCGGCTGGATCTCGGACAACTACTCGTGGCCGTGGATCTTCTACGTCAACATCCCGGTCGGCATCGCCGCCGCCGCCGCGACGTGGGCGATCTACCGCAATCGGGAATCGGCCGTGCGCCGCGCCCCGATCGACGGCGTGGGCCTCGCGCTGCTGGTCGTCTGGGTCGGCTCGCTGCAGATCATGCTCGACAAGGGCAAGGATCTCGACTGGTTCGCGTCGACGACCATCATCGTGCTCGCGCTGACCGCGGTCATCGCGTTCGCGTTCTTCGTCATCTGGGAACTGACCGCCGAGCACCCGGTCGTCGATCTGTCGCTGTTCCGCATGCGGAACTTCACCGGCGGCACCGTCGCGCTGTCGATCGGGTACGGCCTGTACTTCGGCAACCTCGTGCTGTTGCCGCTGTGGCTGCAGACGCAGATCGGCTACACGGCGACCGACGCCGGTCTCGTGATGGCGCCGGTCGGGCTGTTCGCGATCCTGCTGTCGCCCCTCACCGGGAAGTACCTGCCGCGCACCGATCCGCGCTTTATCTCGACGGCGTCGTTCCTGACGTTTGCGCTGTGCTTCTGGATGCGGTCGCGCTACACGACGGGGGTCGACGAATGGTCGCTGACGCTGCCGACGCTCGTACAGGGCATCGCGATGGCCGGCTTCTTCATCCCGCTGGTATCGATCACGCTGTCGGGCCTGCCCGGCCACCGCATTCCCGCGGCATCGGGCCTGTCGAACTTCGTGCGGATCATGTGCGGCGGCATCGGCACGTCGATCTTCCAGACGGCCTGGGACCATCGCAACAACTTCCATCACGCGCAACTGGTCGAGCAGGCGAACGTCTACAACCCGACGTTCAACCAGGCCGTCACGCAGATGGGCAACCTCGGGCTGACGCGGGACCAGGCACACGGGCTGATCAACAACCTGGCCACGCAGCAGGCCGCGCAGCTCGGCGTGAACGACCTGTTCTACATCTCGGCGGCGATCTTCGTGCTGCTGATCGGGCTGATCTGGATCACGAAGCCCGAGCGCTCGGGCGGTGGCGATGCAGGTGCCGCGGCATCGGCTGCACACTGAACACGCTGCCTGGACGCAAACAAAAAGCCCCGCTTCGTGAAGCGGGGCTTTTTCATTCAGACGGGTGCGCGTTCGCGCGGCTGCGTCAGGCTGCCGTGACGACGAGCCGCTCCGGTGCCAGTACGCCGTTTGCCTTGCGGGCCACGCCGAGCAGGCGAGTCGCGTCGTAGACGCGCACGCGCCCGCCTTCGGCTGCATCGATCGGGTCGAGCGACGACAGCGGCAAACGCTGGCCGTGCAGGAACCGCTTCGCGCTGGTTTCATCGAGACGAACCAGCGGAAACGTCGACAGCAACGCATCGACCGGCTGGAGCCACGCATCACGCGCCGCTTCGTCGGCATCGGACAGCGCATCGAGCGTCACCGCATGCTCGAGCGTCAGCGCACCGACGCCCGTGCGCCGCAGCATCGTCAGATGCGCGCCGCAACCGAGCGCCTCGCCGATATCCTCTGCCAGCGTGCGCACGTAAGTGCCCTTGGTGCAGGTCACGCGAAACGTCACGTCAGGCAGGTCGCACGCGAGCAGGTCGAGGGCGAGGATCGTCACGTTGCGGCCCTCGCGCTCGACGGTTTGCCCCGCGCGCGCATATTCGTACAGCGGTTTGCCATCGCGCTTGAGCGCCGAATACATCGGCGGCACCTGCACGATCTCGCCGGTGAAGCGCACCAGCGCGGCTTCCACCGCCGCACGGTCGCATTCGACGGGGCGCGTGTCGATCACCTCGCCTTCCGCGTCGCCGGTGGCCGTACGCTGGCCGAGACACATCGTCGCTTCGTAGGTCTTGTCCGCTTCGAGCAGATCCTGCGAGAACTTCGTCGCCTCGCCGAAACACAGCGGCAGCAAACCCGAAGCCAGGGGATCGAGCGTACCGGTGTGACCGGCTTTCTTCGCGAGCAGCAGGCGCTTCGCGCGAATCAGTGCATCGTTGCTCGAAAGGCCGACCGGCTTGTCGAGCAGGAGGACGCCGTCCAGCACGCGCCGGGGCACGCGCGGACGTTGGGATGCTGCAGTCGTCATAGGCCGGTCGGGGTCAGTCGTCCTTGGTAGCCGCGTCGGCCTCGTCGTCGTCCTTCGCGCGCGTCGAGTTCGCTTCCTTGATCAGGCGCGACATTTCCACGGCCTTCTCGATCGTCTGGTCGTAGTGGAAATGCAGCGTCGGCACCGTATGGATGTGCAGGCGCTTGAACAACAGGTTGTGCAAGTGACCCGACGCGTGGTTCAGCGCTTCCTGCGTCTTGGCCGGATCGCCGGTCAACGCGGTGAAGTAGACCTTCGCGTGCGCGTAATCCGGCGTGAGTTCGACGCTCTGGATGGTCACGATGCCGATGCGCGGGTCTTTGACCTCGCGCATGATGAGTTCGGACAGATCGCGCTGAATCTGGTCGGCGATCTGCACGTTGCGATTGGGGGAAGTACGTTTCCTGGACATGATCGATCCGTGATCCGTTTATCAGGATGAAGCGGCGGCCAGTGTTGGCGCGCCACCATGAAAATGGGCGGGACAGGCCCAAGCCTGCCCCGCCCATGAGCCGATGCGCGAGGATTACAGCGTACGCGCGACTTCGGTCACTTCGAAGACTTCGAACTGGTCGCCTTCGATGACGTCGTTGAAGTTCTTCACCGACATACCGCACTCGAAGCCTTGCTTCACTTCCTTCACGTCGTCCTTGAAGCGCTTCAGCGATTCGAGTTCGCCCGTGAAGATCACGACGTTGTTGCGCAGCACGCGAACCGACGACGAGCGCTTGACGATACCGTCCGTGACCATACAGCCGGCGACCGTGCCGACCTTCGGCACCTTGAACACCTGGCGCACCTCGACCATGCCGGTGACGACTTCGCGCTTCTCCGGCGCCAGCATGCCCGACATTGCCGCCTTCACCTCATCCACTGCGTCATAGATGATGTTGTAGTAGCGGATGTCGATGCCGTTCGCTTCGGCCAGCTTGCGCGCCTGTGCATCCGCACGCGTGTTGAAGCCGATGATGACAGCCTTCGATGCCGTTGCGAGGTTGACGTCGTTTTCGCTGATGCCACCCACCGCGCTGTGCACGATCTGCACGCGCACTTCGTCGGTCGACAGTTTGAGCAGCGACTGCACGAGCGCTTCCTGCGAGCCCTGCACGTCCGCCTTGATGATGAGCGGCAGGTTCTGCACTTCGCCTTCGCCCATCTGCTCGAGCATGCTTTCCAGCTTCGCGGCCTGCTGCTTCGCCAGCTTCACGTCGCGGAACTTGCCCTGACGGAACAATGCGATTTCACGCGCCTTGCGCTCGTCCGGCAGCACGATCACTTCCTCGCCTGCGCCCGGCACTTCCGACAGACCCTGGATTTCGACCGGGATCGACGGGCCGGCTTCCTTCGTCGGCTTGCCGTTCTCGTCGAGCATCGCGCGCACGCGGCCGTAGGCCGTACCCGCCAGCACGATGTCGCCGCGGTTCAGCGTACCGGACTGCACGAGGATCGTCGCGACCGGGCCCTTGCCCTTGTCGAGCTTCGCTTCGATCACGATACCCTTGGCCGGCGCTTCGACCGGTGCCTTCAGCTCCAGCACTTCGGCTTGCAGCAGCACGTTCTCGAGCAGATCGTCGATACCCGCGCCCGTCTTCGCCGACACCGGCACGAACGGCGAATCGCCACCGTATTCTTCCGGCACGACGCCTTCCGCGACCAGTTCCTGCTTGACGCGATCGGGGTTCGCTTCCGGCTTGTCGATCTTGTTGATCGCGACGACGATCGGCACGCCACCCGCCTTCGCGTGAGCAATGGCTTCCTTCGTCTGCGGCATCACGCCGTCGTCGGCTGCCACCACCAGCACCACGATGTCGGTCGCCTTCGCGCCGCGTGCACGCATTGCCGTGAACGCTTCGTGACCCGGCGTATCGAGGAACGTGATGACGCCACGCGGCGTATCGACGTGATACGCGCCGATGTGCTGCGTAATGCCGCCCGCTTCGCCTGCGGCAACCTTCGCGCGGCGGATGTGGTCGAGCAGCGAGGTCTTGCCGTGGTCGACGTGACCCATCACCGTGACGACCGGCGGACGCGGCAGTTGCTCTGCGTCGGTACCGGTTTCGCCTTCGACGAGCAGCGCTTCCGGATCGTCCAGCTTCGCGGCAACCGCGCGGTGGCCCAGTTCCTCGACGACGATCATCGCCGTTTCCTGGTCCAGCACCTGGTTGATCGTGACCATCTGGCCCATCTTCATCATCACCTTGATGACTTCGGAGGCCTTGATCGACATCTTGTGCGCGAGATCGGCAACCGACACGGTTTCCGGCACGTGCACTTCACGGACGATCGGCTCGGTCGGCGCCTGGAAGGACGATGCACTGTCCTGGTGACGGCCACGGCCCTTCGGGCCGCCGCGCCAGCCGCGGTCGACGCCGCCGCTCGAATCGCCGCGCGTCTTGATGCCGCGACGCTTCGACGCGTCGTCCTGCCAGCCGCCCTTGCCTGCGCCCGGCTTCTTGCGGTCGCCCGCGCCTGCCGGCGCCTGCGTCGTTGCCGGTGCCGCACCGGCCGGCTTCTTCACGGCCGGACGCGCCTGCGCGCCTTCCGGCTTTGCCGGCTTGTGCAGCGTGCCCTTCGCTTCGGCCGGCTTCGGCGGCTCGACCGGCTTCGGCGGCTCGACTGCCTTGACGACAGCCTTGCGCGGCGTGTTCATCATCTCGCGAATCGCACGTGCTTCGGCTTCTGCCGCCGCACGGCGCTTGCTGATCTCTTCCTGCTCGGCGCGCGCCTTGTCCGCTGCCTCGCGGGCAGCGTCTTCAGCCTTCTTCGCCGCTTCGCGCTGCGCCGCACGTTCGGCGGCTGCGCGCGCTTCGTCCTGCGCGGACTGCGTCGATTGCGGAGTCTCCGCTTCCTGTTCGGCTGCAGCAGCCTGCTGCGCGGCTGCCTGCTGCTGTGCCGCCGCAGCTTCGGCCGCGGCACGCTTCGCTGCCGCTTCTTCCTCGGCGCGACGGCGCTCGGCTTCGGCCGCTTCCTCGCGGGCACGACGTTCCGCTTCCTCGCGCTCGAGGCGCTCCTGACGCTCGCGCAGTTCCTGCGCCTGCTTCTCGAGCAGCTCGGCCTCGCGGCGCGCTTCTTCCTCGCGACGCTTCAGTTCTGCATCGTCGTCCGCTTCGGCGACCTGCGCCTGACCCTGTTCCGCACCTTCGGCCACGTCGTCGCGCTTGACGAACGTACGCTTCTTGCGGACCTCGACCTGAATGGTGCGAGCCTTGCCCGTCGCGTCAGATTGCTTGATCTCCGACGTATGCTTGCGGGTCAGCGTGATCTTGCGCTTGTCGCCGTCGGTTGCGCCGTGCGACTTGCGCAAATGATCGAGCAGACGCGCCTTGTCCGTTTCGGACAGCGCATCGTCTTCACTCGCTTTCTGGACGCCCGCTGCCTGCAGCTGTTCGAGCAGCACACCAGCAGGCATTTTCAGTTCCGCGGCAAATTGGGCTACGTTGTTACTCGCCATTCATTCCTCTTAGTGCAAGGACCGATTCCTTGCGGTTAGCATCGGGTCAGGCCATACGGCCGCCATCAAATCAGTGCGCCATGGTCATTTCTCACTGGAACCAGTGTTCACGTGCTTTCATGATCAACGCCTTAGCGGCATCCTCTTCCATCCCGGTCATGTCGACCAGTTCATCCACAGCCAGCTCGGCGAGATCGTCGCGCGTCTGCACGCCGTGTTCGGCCAGCTTCGCGAGCAGCTCCGGCGTAATGCCGTCGAGGCTCTTGAGATCCAGCGCTGCGTTCTCGACCTTTTCTTCGTTCGCGATCGCCATCGTCAACAGCGCGTCGCGTGCGCGGTTGCGCAGTTCGTGCACGGTGTCCTCGTCGAACGCCTCGATTTCGAGCATTTCGTTGAGCGGCACGTACGCGATCTCTTCCAGGCTCGTAAAGCCTTCGTCGATCAGGATGTCGGCAACTTCTTCGTCGACGTCGAGACGCGCCATGAACAGCGCACGCAGCCGGTCGCGTTCTTCACCCTGCTTCAGGGCGGATTCGTCCGGCGTCATGATGTTGATCTGCCAGCCGGTCAGTTCGCCAGCAAGACGAACGTTCTGACCGCTGCGGCCGATCGCGACAGCCAGCTCGTTCTCGTCGACGACGACGTCCATCGAGTGCTTTTCTTCATCGACGACAATCGACTGGACAGCTGCCGGCGCGAGCGCGCCGATCACGAACTGGGCGGGATCCTCCGACCATAGCACGATGTCGATGTTTTCGCCACCGAGCTCGTTGCGCACGGCCTGCACACGGGAGCCGCGGATGCCGACGCAGGTGCCGATCGGATCGATCCGCTTGTCGTACGCGATGACGCCGATCTTCGCGCGCACGCCCGGGTCGCGGGCAGCCGCCTTGATCTCGAGCAGGCCCTGCTCGATTTCCGGCACTTCCATCTCGAACAGCTTCATCAGGAACTCGGGCGCCGTACGCGACAGTTCGATCTGCGGGCCGCGCGCGGTGCGGTCGACCTTCGCGATGTACGCACGCACGCGGTCGCCCACGCGCAGGTTTTCCTTCGGGATCAGCTGATCGCGGCGCAGCAGCGCCTCGACACGGCCCGATTCGACGATGAAGTTGCCCTTGTCGAGGCGCTTCACCGTACCCGTCATGATCTTTTCGCCACGCTCGAGGTAATCGTTCAGGATCTGCTCGCGCTCGGCGTCGCGCACCTTCTGCAGGATCACCTGCTTCGCGGCCTGCGCGCCGATGCGACCGAACTCGATCGACGGAACGGGTTCCTCGACATACTCGCCGACTTCGACGTCGGGCTTCTGCTCACGTGCTTCGAACAGCAGGATCTCGCGATCCGGCTCCTGCAAGCCTGCCTCGTCGGGCACGACGAGCCAGCGACGGAAGGTTTCGTGCTCGCCGCTTTCGCGATCGATATGGACGCGGATTTCGGCGCCTTCGTCGAACAGCTTCTTGGAAGCAGATGCGAGCGCGGCCTCGAGGGCGCCCAGCACCACATCCTTGTCGACGTTTTTCTCGCGCGCCAGCGCATCCACCAGCATCAACACTTCGCGACTCATTATTTGCGGCTCCTAAAGTCAACTTGCGGAATCAGGCGGGCTTTGTCGATATCGGCCAGCGTGAAATCCAGCATGGCCGCCTCGCCCTTCTTCCTCTCAAATTCCAAACCGATCGTTTCGCCATTCGGCGCGTGCAGAATGCCCCGGTACGTCTTGCGCCCGTCCAGCGGCTTTTTCAAGGTCACGGAAACTTCGCTGCCGGCGAAGCGCTCGAAGTCGGCCAGCTTCTTCAACGGGCGGTCGAGCCCCGGGGACGAGACTTCGAGCCGTTCGTAATCGATGTTTTCGACCGTCAAGACGTGCTGGAGCTGACGCGTGACCTTTTCGCAATCTTCGAGCGAGATGCCGGCAGGCTGATCGATATAGATGCAAAGCATGCCGCGCCCAGTGCGCTCTAGATCCACCAGCTCGTAACCGAGCCCGGTGACCGTGGTTTCTATCAGTTCCGTCAGTTGCACAGTGTCCTCTCAGGTGTTCGCGCCCGCCGCTCGCGATTCACCCGCGGGCGCGCGCCTTAGCCGGCGCAGGAAGCGCTACCCGAGATGCCTAACCGTTTCAGCAAAAAAAAATGGGCGGAACGCCCATCTTCTTACTGGTGGTCGCACCTGAGCCGCACATTGAATCCGTACGCCCAGCGACTCCGCGATTATAGCGATTTTTGGCGCAAACGCCAAGCCAGCCGGCAAATGCAGCGTGTCGCCTGCCTTTACCGACCCAAAAATGCGAAATCGGGTTATCCGATCCGCCGGCACCATCCTGCCAGGCCGGAGATCGGTCATGCCGGCTGCGACGCAGCGGCACGCGACTATATATAGTCGAAAGCCATCAGCGCAATACGCCGTGCCGGCAAAAATCGGCGGGATGCCGATCGGGCCGGCACGCCGGCGGCTTTGTGCCGCCGTGCGCCAATGTGTGTTTAGCGGCTGCGCGTACGACTGCGCTGCTGTCGCTGGCCACCGCCGCGCGGACCGCCGCCGTTGCCGGCGCCGTCAGCCCGATTGCCGTTCGGATTGCGATTGCCGCCACCCTTGCTGCCGCCACGCTTGGCGCCCGCGCCTTCGCGCTTGGGGCCTGCGCCGTACGACGCGCGGTTGCCGTCGACATCACGGCCGCCACCCGTGCGATTGCCGTCGCGACCACCGCCCGCGCGGTTGCCATCGCGGCCGCCGCCGGCACGATTGCCGTAACCCGACGGCGCAACCGGCAGGCTGCCGTAGCCGCTCAGGCCCGGCAGACCCGGCCCACCGCGCCGACCGCCGCCGCGACGCGGCTGATCCAGCTGCCCGTGCGCCGTCAGCACCGGCTCGCGGCTGATGAAGCCCATCGATGTCTGCATCGGATCGGGCTGGCGACGCTCGGCCTGGCCGGCACCGCCGCGCTTGCCCTTCTCCTCGGACGGCGCCTTCAGGCCGACGGTCGCCATCAGCTTGCGCACCTGCGTGTCGTCGAGCTCCTCCCAGCGGCCGCGCTTCAGGCCGCGCGGCAGCGGAATCGGGCCGTGACGCGTACGGATCAGGCGGCTCACCATCAGGCCAACCGCCTCGAACATCCGGCGCACTTCGCGGTTGCGGCCTTCGGCCAGCGCGACGTGATACCAGTGGTTCGTGCCCTCGCCGCCGCCGTCGCGGATGCGCAGGAAGTTTGCCGGGCCGTCATCGAGCTCGACACCATGCAGCAGCTTCTGACGCATGCCTTCGGCCAGCTCGCCGACGACGCGCACCGCGTATTCGCGCTCGACGCTGTAGCGCGGATGCATGAAGCGGTTTGCGAGGTCACCCGAAGTCGTCAGCATCAGCAGACCTTCGGTATTGAAGTCGAGACGGCCGACCGCGAGCCACTTCGCCGTCTTCATCGGCGGCAGGCGGTCGAACACCGACGGACGGCCTTCCGGATCCGCGTGACTGACGATCTCGCCCGTCGGCTTGTGGTACAGCAGCACCCGCGGCGGCTTGTTCGGCAGCTTGCGCTTGACCGGCTTGCCGTTGATCCGCACCTGGTCGGTCGGCATGATGCGCTGGCCGATGTGTGCGGGCTCGCCGTTCACCGACACGCGGCCGGCGACGATCAGTTCTTCCATCTCACGGCGCGAGCCCATGCCCGCTTCCGCCAGCACCTTGTGAAGCTTCGGCGCGTCGTCGTCCGGCGACAGCACACGCTTGTTCGCCGGCTGGTTGCGGCCGCGACGCAGCATCGGCGCACGCACGCCACTACCGCCCGCGGAATTGTCGGCGTCGAATGCCGGCGACGTCACGTAGGCGAACAGTTCGTCCTGGGACGCATCGCCTTCCGTCTTCACCGCACCACCTTCAGCCTTCGATGCGCCGCCGCGACGACCCTGGCCGCCCTGACCGCCCTGGGCCTTGGTCGCGCTTTCGCGCTTGCCGGCCGGCTTGCGACTGCCCTTGGCCGCGCCTTCCTTGCGCGGCGCACGTGCCGGCTGCTGCGCTTCGGCGGCTTCGGCCGGCTGCGCGTCAGCGTCTTCGCCACCCTGCGGCTCGCCTTCGGCGCCCTTCGACTTGGCCGCCGCGCGACGTCGCGCGATCAGGCTGCGCGGGCCTCGCCGCAGACCGCGGCGGGGACGCTCGTCACCGCCCTCGGCCGGAGCGCCCTGCTCCGGTGCATCGTCGGCACGCGCTGCCTGCACGGCAGGCGCGGACGACTCAATATCGTGGATATCTGTCAAAACAACCTCAAAATGTCAGGTCTCGCGCCCGGCGCGGGCGCGGCAAGAAGTTGGCCGCGATCAGGCGCGACGCTGTTCGGGTTCTGCTTCGTCGTCCGGCAGCGCGTCGACACCGATGGGTGCACTGGCGCTTCGTACGGCATCGGCGAGACTGTCGGACGTGTCGTCCAGCATCTCGCCGCCCGCAGGACGGGAACGGGAGGCATCGGCCTGACCAGCCTCGCCGGGCATGTCGCCGGCCTCTTCCGTTCCGTCTCCGGCAACCGCTTCGGCGGCCGGCTTGCGATCTTCCTCGCTCCAATCCGCGCGCAGCGGCTCGGGCTGCACACCGGCCGGCACTACTTCGGCGCCAGCCTGTTCCAATTGTTCCGCCTGCCCGCGATCAGCCTCGAGCGTATCGCGGCTCGCGATTTCCTGCGTCGGCACGACGTCCGCTGCGGAATCGCCCGGCACTCCTGCCGGCTGGCCGGCGGATGCCTCGTCCGCCTGCGGGGCGTCGCCCGCTGCGTCGTCGGCAATCGACATGTCTCCGTCGAAATCCATCGCCTGCTGCGCCAGCAGCGCAGCCTCGATGTTCGCGGCCGGCTCTTCGAGCGCCGGCAGATCATCGAGCGCCTTCAGGCCGAGGTCGTCGAGAAACTGCTTGGTCGTCGCATACAGCGCCGGGCGCCCCGGCACGTCACGATGACCGATCACTTCGATCCAGCCGCGATCCTCGAGTTGCTTGACCACCTGCGTATTGACCGTGACACCGCGAATCTCTTCGATGTCGCCGCGCGTGACGGGTTGCCGGTACGCGATGATCGCGAGCGTCTCGAGCACCGCGCGCGAATATTTCGGCGGCTTCTCGGGATGCAGGCGATCCAGATAGTGACGCATCGCCGGCTTGCTCTGGAAGCGCCATCCGGTCGCCAGCGCCACCAGTTCGACGCCGCGGCCGGACCAATCCTGTTTCAGATCTTCGAGCAACGTGCGGACCGTGTCAGCCGACACGCCGTCGGCAAAGAGCTTGCGCAAATCGCCGAGCTTCAGCGGTTCCTGCGCGCAGATCAAAGCAGTCTCGAGGACGATCTTCGCCTCTTGGGTATTCATGCAGCTAGGCCAGACCCTGTGGTCAAACGAACCGGATCAACAAACAGACGAAAGGAACGGAAGACGCGCTCGCCCGATTCTGATCGGTCATATTGATGGGAGCACGAACCGGGGGCGGCGAACCAACTTCAGGCCAGGCCCAAACCGGACGGAACAGCACGGCTCAACGACGGAACCGCGTGACTGAGCGCCATATTACGCAAAATTGCCCGGTGCGTAAAGATGAGCCGAACCGGCTGCCGCCAGCGCGCCGAATCCGCTCCGGCCCCGCTTCAGCGGGTGGCCGCTCCGCGCGCGAGAAAGCTGCGCAGCCGCTCGACGCCCGCGTCGAGTCGTGCCGGATCGCATGCGTAGCACCAGCGCACGAACCCTTCGCCTTCCGGACCGAATGCGCGCCCGGGCGCAAGGCCGAGCCCCGCTTCACGCACCAGCGTCTTGCAGAACGCCAGACTGTCGGCCGCGCCCGGCAGGCGCAGGAACAGGTACATCGCGCCCGGTGGCGGCGGCACCTCGACGCCCGGCAGCGTGCGCAGCGCGGCAACCAGGTGATCGCGCGCGTCACGCAGCGCCGCGACGAACGACCGCACGAACGGCTCGCCATCGCGCAGCGCGACCTCGCCCGCGGCCTGCACGAAACCCGGCGCGCACGACGTGTTGTATTCGACGAGCTTCGACAGGTCGCCCATCACCGCTGCCGGCGCGATGAGCCATCCCAGGCGCCAGCCCGTCATCGCCCACGCTTTCGAAAACGAATTCACGACAACGACCCGCTCGTCGCGCGACGCGATGTCGAGGAACGACGGCGCGCCGTCCGCACCGAACGCAAGCCGCTCGTACACCTCGTCGGCAACCAGCCAGATGCCGTGGCGGCGGCAATGGGCGAGCACGGCCTGCTGGTCGTCACGCGACATCGTCCAGCCGGTCGGATTGTTCGGCGAGTTGATCAGCAGCATCCGCGTATCGGGCGTCAGCGCCGCAAGCAGCCGCCCGATCTCGAGCTGCCAGCCTGCCTCGCCATAGCCGAGCGGTACGCATTCGACCCGCGCCCCAAGAATCTTCGGAATCTCGACGAGATTCGGCCACAGCGGCGTAACCGCGACGACGCGCTCGCCCGGACCGACCAGCAACTGCGCGGCCAGCATCAGCGCGCTCACGCCCGAACTCGTCACGGCCACGGTGTCGGCCGCCGTCGCACCGTGACGGGCGCTGACGTAGGCCGCAATCGCGTCGCGCAGCGGCGCGGCACCGAGGTTGTGCGTGTAGAAGGTTTCACCGTCGCGCAGCGCCGCCGTCGCGGCGTCGCGGATGAAGTCCGGCGTCACGCGATCGGATTCGCCGAACCAGAACGGCAGCATGTCCGGCACGCCGAAGCCGGCGTTTGCCACTTCCCGGATCAGCGACGGACGCAGCGCGTGCACCACATCGCGCGCCGCCAGCGCGCCAGACACCGAAAGAGAATCTGCAGAATGCGCCATCGAGCACCACCATCGAGGAACACGATCCGCGTAGTGTACCGGCCCCAAGCCGGACCGGCGCACGTCGGTGCGCGTCAGTCGAGGTCCTCCGCCCTCGCCGGCATCTGCCGCACAAGCTCCCAGATCGCCTGAGCGGCAGGCGACAACGACCTGTCGCGGCGGCGCACCAGCTCGACCGTGCGTTCGGTGCGCGGCGTGAGCGGCCGCGCGACGAGGGTCGAGCCGGCCGGCAGCGGCAGCGACAACCACGGCTGCACACTCACACCGACGCCGGCCTCGACGAGGCCGAACACGGTCGCCGAATGCCCGAGCTCCTGCATGACCGTCGCGTTGACACGGTGGGCGGCCAGTGCGGCATCGATCAGCGGCCGGCTTCCCGACGCATGATCGAGGAGCACGAGGCGCTCGCCGTCCAGCGCCGTCCAGGGCACCTCGGCACGCGCCGCGAGCGGATGGTCGGCGCGCGCGACAAGGCAGAACGAATCGGTCATCAGCGGTTCGCAGACGAGATCGCCAACCGCGAGCGGCCCGATCACGACGCCGAAATCGACCTCGCTCGACTTCACCTTGCGCAACACGTCGCTCTGCACGTCGTCGCGCAAGCCCAGCGTCACGAACGGGAACTGGCGCTCGCACGACGCAACCACGCGCGGCATCAGCCGGCATGCGATCGTCGGGCTGGCCGCGACGATCACGCGCCCCCGGCGCTGCTCGCCGATTTCGCGAATCTCGCGCAGCGTGTCGTCGAGATCGTCGAGCAGACGAGACACGCTCGCGATCAGGTTCGCGCCGACATCGGTCAGCTGCACGTCGCGCGTCGTGCGGTCGATCAGCTTCAACCCGAGCTCGGCCTCGAGCTCGCGCACGCAGCGGCTGACCGCGGACTGCGTGAGCCCGATTTCGTCGCCCGCACGACTGAAGCTCCTGAGCCGCGCTACCTCGATGAAGACGCGAAGCTGGCGCAGCGTGACGTTCATTTCCTGACCTCATCAATCGTCGATATCGATGCACGATTTTAATGCGCGAATCCGGCGTCGACGTGCGAATCAGGCATCTGCCCCCATGTTTCGCTGCGGTGCAATACCGACGCGAACGCACGCGGTGCGGGCGAACTGCACAAGATTGGTGATTGTCCCGATTTGCTGGCGGGTTATTTTGGCGTCTTATACGCCCCTAGCTGACTTAGCCGTTAGCTCGCTGCCAAGCGGCTCTCGAGGGAATTACCTCCGACATGGCACGCTTCGTGCATCACCTGGCGCACAGGGCGCAGGTTTCGTCGGACGGAAGAGCAGAAACGCCGCTGCCGGCCAACCGGACGCCCCCACCCGGCACTCGACGATCGAGTGCTTGAAGAGTGCGCGGCGCAGGGCAGCGCACCGGAGTTAGCTTCGCTGAGGTGAGGACATGATGCTGTTCGACGATTTGAGAGATAACGAGTGGGCGCTGGTCGAAGGTCTGTTTTGCTCGGAACCCGCACGGAGTGAGCGGCGCGGCCGCCCCCGCGTGGAAGCCCGCTCGGTGGTGAACGCCGTGCTGTGGGTGCTGTCGACGGGCGAAGGCTGGTCGAAGCTGCCGGGCCGCTATCCGTCGCCGCCGACTTGCCGCCGTCGCTTCGACGAATGGCAGGCGGACGGCACGCTCGCCGAAATCGTGAAGCGACTCGGCACGAGCGGCCGGCAGATCTCCCTGCGCGGGCGCATCGGCGCGAGTGCTGCGAAGCCGCCCGCCCCGCCGAGCCGCGACCGGCTGCGCGGCGCCTTCTGGACCAATCCGGAATCCTGGCGCGCGCCCGTCAAGATGGCGTAACGAATGCTCGATCGGGCGGCTTCGGCCGCCCGGTTTCTTTCCGCGACGCGATCTGTTCGCGACGCCAGCGGTGCCGTCGATTACCATTGTCGTGGCGCGATACATCTATTTACCAATATTTACAGCAAGCCTGCACTCCCACGCTTACCTTAGCGACATATCAACAAGCCGCGTGGCTTGAAGGGAGCCCCGCCATGAAACCAATGTCACTGCTCGTTGCATGCGGCATTGTCATTTCCTTGGCGTTGTCCGCTCCAGCCCGCGCCGACGATCGCGCGAAACCGCCCCATCGCCAGCAGGATCACCGGAACACGCTCCGCCAGCCACCCTCCGCCAACCCGTCCGGCCGGCAGACCGTGCCGCGCGGCGACCTGCGCGGCGACATCGCCAGCAATGCGCGAGCGCGCATCGGCTCGCAGCCGTCGGACGTACCGCGTCATCCGTAGTCCTGCCAATTTCAGGATTCACCAAAGAAAATGCCCGCTGCCGGGAACTGCGCCGCATACGGCGAGTCACAACGTTGCCATGAGCACAGCGTGGCAACAGCAAAAGTATCCGGTACGCCCGTATCCTCGCGATACGGGCTTTTTTTGTATCATCCGCCGCGCGGGCGATGCGTGCGGAGAAATGTCGGCCGCTACAGGCGGCTTTCGAGAATCGCCACGGCACTCGCTTCGCTCAATGCGTAGTCGGCCATGCGGCGATCGGTCCAGGAAAGTAATTTCTCGTCGCGCTCGAGGCGCGAGAACTCGGCTCGGCCGCTTTCGGTCAGCACGGCAATGTCGACCGGTGCGTGAAAGCCCGGCGCAGGGGCTACGGTTTTCTGCCTGACCGTGTCCATCAGCCCAAGCGAACGGAGATACTCGAACACGCCCGGGCGGCGTGCCCACGGTACCTGGCGGTACTGCACTCGTCTCAATGCGTCGAGCACCGCTTCGTTGGAATACGTGGCCATCTCGATTCTTTCTTAAAGTGCAGCGACAATGCGAAGCGGCGCGCCGGGCGGGGTCTCCGCCCGCCGATACCGCCACCGATTCTGGAGGCCGACGTTCGGCGTCGCGTCAGGGCCGGATCGTCAGCCGTCCATAAAAAGACACCATACCCCAATCAAATTGATTCTGTTCGATTCATTTGTACTTCTCTTCATCTGTTTCATGCTCTGCCGCAAGCGGCGGCAAATCATCTCGATGGCCGCCGTTGCGCTGCTCTGGCTGCTCGCGACAGGCTGGCTCACCGCGCCGCTGATCGCGTGGACCGAAGCGGGAGTCGTACCTGTCGAGCACCCGGACATGCATGGGCGGACCACACTGATTCTCATCGGCGCCGGAACACGGCGCACCGACGCCGGGCTGCAGCCCCCGCCTGACGGAGCCGCCCGCATCCACAAGGTCGCGGCGCTCTACCACGCGTGCCGGCAGCAGGCCGCACACTGCACCGTGGTGATGTCGGGCGGCGACCCGCAGCATCACGGAGAAACCGAAGCGGCCGTCTACGGGCGCCAGCTCGTCGCCGAAGGCGTCGCTCCCGCGGACCTCGTTCTGGAACCAGATAGCCGCACAACCTACGAAAACGCGAAATTCACCGCTCCTATACTACGCTCACAGCATGACGACGCGCGCATTCTCGTCACTTCGTCATATCAGATGCGTCGCGCATTGCTCGATTTCCGCCACTTCGGGATCGACCCGCAGCCCGTTTATGCGAATCGACGGCGCGCGCAAACGGGCTGGCTGCCGCGCTGGCGCAACCTGGCCAACGCCGAACAGGCGCTGCATGAACTGGTCGGCATCGCGCAGTTCCACGTCTATCGATGGCTCGGATGGTTCTGACTGACGGCTGCGGGATACCCGAGCGGGAATGAGCGCGCCGACGACGATGGCAGGCGCGTGACGAAGTGTGCGAAGTGTTGCGCGACTTCAACGGGGCCTTGCGTCCCGCCGCGATCCGATGCACATTGATCCGTCACTTTTGTTACACTCGACACGCACTCGATTGCAGTCGCCAGACAAAACGGCAACACTCGGGTTCATCACCACTTAGCGGAGGTAAAGCAATGAAGAAGACGTCCCTGGCTATCCTGGTAGCGATGTCGGCGCTGACTGGCGCAGCGTATGCGCAAGAGAGCACGGAAATCAAGACGATTACCGATCCGGCCAAGATCTCCGAGATCGAGCAGCGCGCGCAGGCGCTGCAGCAGCAGCAAGCGGCCGAAGCCGCACAGCCGGCGATGCAGGAAGAGCATCACCACGGCAAGAAGGCTGCTCACCACAAGGCTGCCGCGAAGAAGGCCGGCAAGAAGGCTGCCAAGGCCGCAGACGCTGCCAGCCAGTAAGTTCGGCGGTACCGCACAAGAAAAAGCCGAATCCGGGCAACCGGGTTCGGCTTTTTTGATTGCGGCGCGCGTGCGCTGTGCTAAAGTCGCGCACCGAATTTTTCCACCCGTGCGCACCCCGGTGCGGAGGACAGCATGAGCAACATTCAACTCGACATCGAGTGGACCGAAGCCGCCACTCGCCAGATCAAGCAACTGATGCCCCGCGGCTCGGCCGACGCGTTCCTCGCGCTGCCGCCGATCGAGTGCCTGCCGATGGAGGGCGACGTGCTCTTCCTCGGCCCGCAAGGCAAACAGCAACCGTTCATCGTCGCCGAGCGCCAGTATCATCACGACGGCGACGCCGACTGGACGATCATCCTGATCCTCGACGTCCCCAACACGTCGCACTGACGCACCCCGCGACCGGACACGTCCGGTCGCTCCACCCGGCTCAAACGAGCTTCGACAGCACGCGGATTTCGGAACGCTCGATCCAGTCCGCGGCCGCTTCGCGATAAGCCAGAATGTGCGCGGAACGCGCATGGGCAGCAAGCGCCTCCTCGCTTTCCCAACGCTCGATGAATACGAACCGCGCGGGCTCCTTCAGATCCCGATGCAGGTCGTACTGCAGCGCGCCTGCTTCGTTGCGGGTCGGCTCGACGATCCCTTCGAGCTGGACGCGCAACTTTTCCTCGGCGCCCGGCTTCGCCACGATCAGCGCCACGACTGCAATTTCCGCCATTCCACCCCCTCATCTGGAAAAGTCCGAGAATACGCGAATCGTGTATCGGCTGCGCCGGCACGGCCTCACACGACGGCCAAAAAAATAGCCCGCGCTTCAGAGAAGCGCGGGCGAAACCGTCGCCCTACGAGGATAGGCGACGGGGCCATCGGGATCCGCACGCTGGCGCGGATCATCATCAGTTGTGCCGACACTTGCCGCATCGGCATTCGAAGACGTCGATACCGTTGATCGGGCGCTCGCGGCGCACCCCCGGTATCTGACGCCATCCTCCCTGTTTCAACGATTCCAACATATAAAGCAGGTTGCGTGCCAGCCATCACACGCGAACCACCTCATTGATTTATAAGGACAAAATTTATCCGGACGACGATGCCGCATGTGTTCTGCCGCCGTAACACGCGGATGTTACGTAACGTCACGAGAAGGGACCGACCACCCTTCTCATGTGTGCGCGGCGAGCGGCCATGAAAAAGCCCGCCATGTGGCGGGCTTTTCATTGGTGCGGAGAAACCGCGGAAATCAGCGGAGCTGATTCACGAGCAACCCCATGATCTGGCGAGCCGGCGACGATGAGTCGATCGCACCCGAATCGTCAACGACCGCCACGCGCGTCTGGTCGGCCGTGAGCGCCTTCACGTTGACACGGTACTGCTTCGCCTGCTTTTCCTTCTTGCCGTGGAACAGCTGGCTCCAGAAGCCCTGCTCGGCCGAAGTCAGATCCTTCGGATCGACATAACGCACGAAATACAGACCCTTCGTGCGATCGCGATCGTCGACCGTGAAGTTCGCACGATCGAGCGCAAGACCGACGTGCAACCACGACCGGTCGTACGGCTCGCCAAGCGTGACTTCCGACGGCACGGCCGCGTCGGCCGCATCGTTGCCTTGCGCCGACGAGCGGGAGACGTTTTGCGCAGCAATCGCGGCAGCCGCCTTCGACGACGCGTCGGTGTCCGCCTTCTTGTCCTTCGGGATCGTGTTGTCCTTGATGTTCGCGATCGGCGGCTCGCCGTTCTTCGCGCGCTGCTCGTTCTGTGCGAGCACGGCCATCAACCGCTTCAGGTATTCAGTCTCGAGCGCCGGATCGTTCGGCTTCGGTTCCCACTTGCTCGAATCGTTGTTCGCGCCCGTGATCGCCTCACGCATCCCCTTCTGGCTGATGAACACGTAGGTGCCGCCATTCGGCGCCGAATCGAGACGCGTACGGTACTTGTTGCGCTCGGCCGTCACGTACGAGTTGCCCATCGCCTTCGAGATCACGCTGCGGATCAGGCCGTCGTTGATCTGCGGATGGGTTTCGTTCCAGTCGGTTTCCATCACGCCCTTGTCGCGCTGGTCGACGACGAGCAGGAAACCCTGCTCCTGCCAGAAGCGGCGAACCTGCGTCCAGACGTCGGCCGGCTGCTTGCCGTCGATCACGAGCCAGCTCTCGGTGCCGTCGCGCTGGATATGCATGCCGGCCACGGCCGGAGCAACGGTGTCCAGCGCAGGTGCCGCCTGCTGGACCTGCTGAAGCGCGGACAGGGAAGTCGCGCCGCCCTGGGGCGGCAGCGAACGCTGATCGGCCGTCTCGTCGAGCATGTTGGGCGGCACTGCGAGCGACGCTTCCTTCGATTTCGAATCGCTCTTGTAGTCCACTTTCGTGGGCGACGACGTACCGCAACCGGCGACGAGCGCGCCGGTGGCGAGCACTGCAGCGAACCGCATGGTAAGACGAAGATCAGTCATGTTCGGGGAATCCTCTTCCGCTAAATCACGGCGCTTTCCGTGGATCAACCTTGCATTTTACCGGGGCCGCGCCGCGATGTGCAAAAAAGCGACCGGCAAGAAAAAACCCGCGTCAGCCCAAGCTGACGCGGGTTCTTGTCTGGTCGGGGCGAGAGGATTTGAACCTCTTCGAACCCACGGTGGAATAAGGCTTTCCGGGGTCGTGTCGGTCAAAACCACCGCGCCGATTGACACAAAATTCGAGGCAGTGTGGCACGACCAAGCACATACACCCCGTGGCGGCAACCTTGCGCGTTTCAAGGAGTGTTCGCCATCCGATGGGCGCGGCGCCCGGTTCATGCTGGAGCAGCCCCCCCCCTGAAACACCGGACACAGTCTCCCGCTTAAACTAACGGGTAGGCATAAGACTGTGTTTTTGACTAACACCAGGCAGGAAGTGATGGACGTGTTGACGGGCCCGGAGCGTCGGCGGCGCTGGACGGCAGAGCAGAAGCTGTCGATGGTGCGCGAGAGTTTCGAGCCGGGGAAATCGGTTTCGTTGGTGGCACGCCAGCACGGCGTGAACCCGAACCAGCTATTCCATTGGCGCAAGCTGTACCAGGACGGCAGCCTGTCGGCGGTCAAGGCTGGCGAAGAAGTCGTTCCGGCATCGGAATTGGCTGACGCGCTCAGGCAGATTCGCGAGCTGCAACGGATGCTCGGCGAGAAAACGATGGAGAACGAGATTCTCCGAGAAGCAGTCGAATATGGCCGAGCAAAAAAATGGATAGCGCACTCGCCATTGCTGCCGGGGGACGACCAGTGAAGCTGCTTTGCGAAGTTCTCGGCGTGTCGCGCTCGAACGTATCGGCACGCCGGTCTCGCCCGGCCGACTGGCAAGACGGACGGAAATCCAGACAAACCGACGATGCTCCGGTGGTCGAAGAAATCCGCCGGGTCATTGGCGATTTGCCGAGCTATGGCTATCGCCGGGTTTGGGGCATGTTGCGAGCTGAACGTGAAAGCGCCGGGCTGGCGCCGTTCAATGCGAAACGGGTCTATCGAGTCATGAGCATGCACGGGCTGCTGATGGAGCGCCGTCCGGCTCCACCGCGTCCTCAGCGACGACACGAGGGCAAGGTTGCCGTGGCCCGCAGCAATCAACGTTGGTGTTCCGATGGCTTCGAGTTCCGGTGCGACAACGGAGAGCCGCTGCGTGTGACGTTCGCGCTGGACTGCTGCGACCGGGAGGCGATGAGCTGGGCGGCTACGACAGCAGGCCACAGCGGCGACATCGTGCGCGATGTCATGCTGGCGGCGGTGGAAAATCGCTTCGGCAATGCGTTGCATACGCCATCTGAAATCGAGTGGTTGAGCGACAACGGCTCGGGCTACACGGCTGACGATACGCGCCGGTTTGCGGCGAAAATCGGCCTGAAACCATTGACCACGCCGGTGTGCAGCCCGCAAAGTAACGGCATGGCCGAGAGCTTCGTAAAAACGATGAAGCGCGATTACGTCGCCTTTATGCCGAAGCCGGATGCGGCGACTGCCGCAAGCAACTTGGCCATCGCATTCGAGCATTACAACGAGAAGCACCCCCATAGTGCGTTGAAGTACCGCTCACCACGAGCATTCCGGCGCGCGACGGAATCAGCAACCTTAGTGTGAAGCTGTGTCCGGGATTACAGGGTCAACTCCACATGCCCCTTAAGAGTCCCCACGCGCAAACAACGTCGAGAAAAAAACAGGGCCCCTACGTGTGCGAACCAAACTGAAGACCGTCAATCGTTCGGCGCTGGCTGCGCGATCAGGACCGCACCGCAAGTTGTTTTATGACCCTCCAGCGCCATCGGCTGCCCAAAATCCTGACACCCGGCCATCCCTTCAGCAATTTCAAACAGATGCGGCGCACAAAGTGGGCAAGTCACTTGATCCCCCTTGCGGGCAATTGGAACCTTCGACGTGCCCCATGTTGAAGACGGACTACCCGAAATCACTTTACCGCCGTGGCTCGTCGCATCACCAACCACAATTTGCGCTCGCCCGTGCAAGTTTGCTCGTTGCATCGATTGCCCCCGGATCAATGAGCAGCAGCCTTAGCCGAGAAGTCCGGAGCCTCGAACGGCGGAGCCTGATACGTCGTATCGATCGTGTAGCCCTGGGCCTTCAGTTCAGCCTCGCGCTTCGATCGCTCTTCCACCGCCGGCTTCAGTTCATCGGACAGATATTTTTCCCAGTGCCTTCTACGTTCAATACTGTCTGAAAAATATGGGCTGTAATTGTCGGATGCGGTACTAATCTGAACATCAGATAAATAATATCCCATACCATCAGCCCCAGATGACTGATATGATACCGACAAGGTTAGAAATACACCATCCGCATAAAAATACCATCTCGGCTCAACAGCCATCAAACCCTTCCACTCCTCCACGCTTGGCGTATAGGTTGAATCTATCGAGTAAAGAGCACCAGACTTTGTTAATGCGTAAGACGTGGCCTCCTTTCCAGCCAGACGAGGATCTGAAGTTTCTATGTATCGCGCCCACCCCGCAGATCGCAATCTATCAAGCAGGCCAGCAATCTTATCTCGAGCCTCTTCATATGAGATTATTCGCGACGATGATGGATTAAAACTTACATCCCAATTGTCAACCCCACTCTCAGGACTATCCTTATCCCCTAGACCTGTCACGATCAAGGCATTGTCCAGATCGAAAGAATATTTTCCTTGCACGTATTTTACCAACCCAAGCTTATGCGGATCATCCCAATGAGTCTTATATGCATACACACCAGATGGATGACTCATCAAGGAAAACCCCTGAGCCGTGGCATCTGACTTACCTTCGGCTCCGAACTTGATCGTTACGACTTGACCAGACATTTTCTCATCCTTCTCGTATTGATTGGTCCGTAACGCGAGAAACGCAGCGCACAGAGCTATCACCACAAAAAACAACCAGAGTAATTTACTCGATTTTATTGTGACCCGCATTGACTTAATCATCCTTCAACCGACCACCCATCGCGGCAATCCCCTTCAACTCACCAAGCATATATTCGCGTTTTTTTTGCATCAAGAAGTGGAATAGTTTTCCAGTGTCTTTAATCCATGCCATCCGCTGAGGATAATCCTCAAGAATAAGATCCTTTGGCGCATTCGAGCGATACTGCATATCAGAAGTTTCGTTCTTAGAGACAAAACTCAGCTGCAGTGGCGGAATCATGGCATTGAACGGATGCAGTGGGTAGTTCCACCATTGATCGGGATCAGTGACCGCACCAGAAAAACGTTGAACCTGAAGTCGACGAATAAAGGCCTTGTCGTTATAGATCAAGTCTTGCAGCACCTCGCCCTGTTCATGTTGCGCCATCACCCAAAGATGATTGAATGCAAGCGATGCCTTCTTCTTTTCATTTGTTGTCTCTTCCCACTGCTTCACGAGATCAAATCCGCTGGCTACCCGGGGCGTCCATTGAAAGTAGCCATAGCTTGGAGAGCCTGGGGCGATGGGTTTACCGGAGCCGGCATCGTCCATATTGGCACTGGCTTCGATATACACGGGACACTTCGGGACGACTTCAGCGGCCCACTGCTGCCGCATCAAATTGTTCTGCACGGCGGGGGCAAACTGACGGCTATCGCGCTGTTTCGCACACTCCTGAAACATCACAGGGTCGGCGGCATAACCATAACACCAAGGCAACAGATCATTGTAGATCCAGAGGTTGCCTTTACCTAAGCCTTCATGGACAGCGTCCATGCCAGGCATCTTTTTGACCTGCCAACTCTCTATATTGGCGGATACCTGTTTGGCAGCGAAGGCGCCAAGTCCAGTCCAGTAGAAGCGGCCGAGTTTGTTCTTCTCGCCGAGATGGAACTCTTCGAGGAACATACGCGCATAACTTGAGGCCACTCGTCGGGCTCTCGCACCGTATTGCTTGGAGACAAAGTTGGCATCCCCAGGCTCGATCGTGGTTTCGGAAATGGTATGCGAACTGAATCGATAGTCAGGCGTCCCATCTTTCAGGATCGGAGTGCGGGTATCTAATTGGGCCATCGCATATTGCTGAGCGAGCGACCATATGAACTTGCAGTCACAGTGCGCATCGATGCATGTATTGCTTTTCGGATCGGTGGTGCTTTCTGCCAGAGTAGCCATATGTGCAACCTTTTAATTATCCGCATCAGTAAAGAGTTCGTCCCAATGAGCCGCAAATTTCACACCCTCTTCTTGTGGCGTATTCAGGGTGGCCGAGCGACCAAGCGAGTTCGTCTGAAACACGTGCGAACCGGAATCGGACGTCATACGATAGGCAACACCTGGTAACGGCCTCCCCGATGGCGTCAGCATCTTGAACGTCTGGTCGTTCGCCTCGACGGCCGGTGTGCCATTTGGGGCAACGCCCATCGGCTTCGAGGGTAAGTTGCTCACCTGAGCATTGACCTCATACACCCCGCCACCTACGGTAATCTTGCCGCTCTTCAAGCTGATATAGCTATCGCCACCGTGCAACATCACTTCGTCAGTCGCCTTTATTGTGATTCGGTTAGCGGTCTGCGTAATTTCGAGCTTCGCCAGCAGGTTGAGGTTCTTCTGAAGCGCCCTGATATCGATGTCTCCCGCGTACGACACCATTCGGATACCCAGTTTGTACGCAAACAAGCGAATGGCGTTTCGAGCAGTAACTAGCAGGTTGCTGCCGCTGCTGACGCTAACATGGGCGCCGCTCGTGAGCGCCATATGTTCACCGCTCGCAAGGTGGGTACTGCCTGCCGTCGTCGCCTCAATTCCGGCCGGTGATGCGAGAACCAGATGGGGTTTTGACAGTTCCGGAAACGCGTCGCTCCCTTGCCCCCCACCCGCCCCTCTGATCTCATCGCTCTGTTTCCGAAGTGCCTTGGCAACCTCGGGCTGATCCTGCGCATCCTGCGCGTGCGCCTGGACGGCCGCATTGGCAAGCGTATCGTGCAAGTCCCTCGCTTGTACCAAACGCTGCACCGTCTCGCCCATGTCCTTCACTGCGGCCGCCGCACCCGAGCGAGCCTCGGTTGTCACCAACATCCCTTGGTTCGCCCGCAGCACGCCCCACGAGTCGGTTGCCAGCTCCCAACCGATTCCGCGTGCTTCCCCACGCCCTTCATTGCCTTCAATGCGCGTGTTGTACCCGACCACTAGGCGAGACCGCTCATGGTCGCTCGCGACTTGCACTTGAAGTTTGCCCGGCGTGTCGTCGGCAACGATATGGTTCGCCATCGTACTGGCCAAATCTCGCGAACGTAGACCAGACAAGGCTTGGTTATCCGGGAGCTTCCACTGGACAAAATTGACGCCGTTCGGCACGCGGCCCGTAATAAGGGGACGATCGGGACACCCCTCCAAAAATGACACGACGACTTCATCGCCGATACGCGGGACATGGATCATTCCGAATCCCTGTCCCGCCCACGGATGACTCACACGCACCCAGCACGAACTCCGCGTATCGCGTTGCCCGATTCGATCCCAATGGAATTGAATCTTGGATCGGCCTAACTCATCGGTATAAATACTCTGCTCCCGCGAACCAACCACGGTCGCGGTTTGCATCTGCATAATGGGCTTCTGGTGCTCAAACGGGCTGCGGAAAGGCACGGATTTACGTTGCGCCTCCAACTCGATCAGAAAGAACCCTTCGGAGCCATCGTAATGTGGCGCGCGGGACGGACGCGCTCCGTCCTGATTCGCCAACGCCTCTGCCAATTGGCGTTGCAAACTCCCAGGGAGATTTGCATGATGGATTGAAACCGGAAGATTATTCTCGACCAGCCAAAGCACTTCGATAATGGCGAACTCGTTACGCTCTGAGGAGTCAAGATCGTGTTGTGGATGCCCGACAAGTGTAAATGACCGCCCCGCATCAGCGCTGCGCAGTCCGCCAGTGCCGTAAAACCTCTTGGCACGAGACTCCCACTCTTCCATGCGAATTTTAGAGAGGTGATCCCCACGCTCCTGCTCAAGATACGTATACGGGCCGGTGTACTCGTACATCTCCAACTGTTCCGGTAGTTCATGGGACATCGTCGGGATGTTGGTACCCTTCGGATTCGCGAGCGGTGAGGGACTCTTGTAGTCGAACGTGCGAGTGGTCAGCGCGGCGCTATGGAGGGTGCGCAGGCCGGACCAGTGGATCAATCCATCGACCTCGCTATTCACACCGTCGCGCGAGAACTGCACTGAACGCACGACAAGCGGCTCACACGAATCCAAACGATCCGTGATGGTCAGGGTATGAGATTTTCCGTCACTGGCCTGCGTCCAAATGCTGAACAGCCCCTCCTCCTCCATCAACCGATGAACGAAATTCCAATCGTCCTCATACTGCGTGCAATATGATTTCGGCGGAAGTGGCTTCGAGAGTGCAAAATGGAATCGGCCTCTCGCTTGCGAATGCGTGTTGAATACGTCCCGGAGGATTTCATCCACCGGTTTGTCCTGCCAGATCCGTTGATCGCGGCGAAATTTCAGAAAATGCATCCACGAAGCGAAGCTGATTTGGAAGCTGGTTAGCCCGCCTTCCGACCCCAACCGCCGCACCGCATAAACGTAACCGTGTCGTGGAAGGTAGGAGTGGTCGGCCTGCTGGAGCCATAAAGTTATGGGCTGGCCTATCAGCCTCGTCAGCTTAAGATCGCTGCGCGTCGACGCCACATCGAGCGTGAAATCGTAATGTCGTCCAATTCTGGACCGGCCTACAGTGCGCGTAGGCAGTAACACATTGTCCCCCAGCGGGGTGTCGAGTTTCAGCAAACGATCCTGTTGGATCGGCCCGCCTTGAATCGCCCTCACGATGTCTTGCACACTCATCCCGATCCTTTATATTACTTTTAGCTTACTTGCCACCAAGGTAGCCCAGGTTCTCTCGCCGGGTATTCTACAGCCTAATAGCTAGTGCTTTCCCTTACTCGCGCCTCGCTGTCGGTCAACCAATGCAAAACCCATGAAAGGTTTTCGATAGCATCAGCACTGCCATCACCGATGCGTGCCCCCCTGTCACTCCCAGCAGTTCCGTCTGCCCCTAGAACCTCTGTCGGACTATTGGAAGGGAAGACACGCCCATCCTGCAACGGAATGGCGGAAGGTGCCGAGGGCGCGGAGTCAAAGGCGATAGTCCCGCTGGCGCGGCGAAACGCCAGCCATCAGCATTCCGAGGCCAACGCAAACCGCATGTGGTCCCCGGTGACGAAGCTGTGCTGCACACCGGCCCGGATGAAGTTGTTCGAGAACTGCATCGCCATTGCCTGGAACTGGAGAAACATCTTCCCGGACCACTTGTCCACGAGGAGCAGCTGATTCCGTAGCCCGACGTGTACGGGGCTCGCTTCTGCGCCTTGATGAGCGCCGACTCTGGCACGTACTTCATGTGGTCGCCGTCGCGCTCATTGAGCCACTTCGAGATCCCCGGGGAGAACAGGCCGCGACGTTCATCCGCGCCGTACTTCGCGAACAACTCATGAAGCCGCTTGGCCTCGGGTTCTCCGATGCCGAGAGCGCCCAGTTGCACGGCCTTGCTCTTGTCGAGCTTGTCGTACTCGGCGGCCCACTTGCGAACATTGACGAGTTGGACGAGGCCAGCGGTACACCGGATGTTGTCCGACCAGCCCTTGAGCCCAGACAGTTTGTTCACGTAGTTGCCGGTCGTATTCATAGCGGTCTCGATGGCACGTATGATTTGGCGGGTCGTTCCGGTGCCGAGGCCCAGGAGCCCCTCCGCCTCACCGCGCTCAAGGGCACGGTCCGAGGAGTTCAGATGCACTCCAGTCTCCAACGAGCCCAGGATCATCTCCAGCTCCTGCATGTCCTTGTCGCCCCTTGGCTACCCGTTTCAGGATGTACTGATTGTCCCGCGCACCCTTGAACGCCAGGATCTTCATCCCCCTTCGCCGTCAGCGCTGCCGACGCGAGGTCCCCGATTGCCGAGAAGATGAACCCGCCCATGTAACGAACGACACCCATCTGGCGCAGGCGGTCTGCGGCCCACATAACGCCGTTGTGGTCCTTCACGTCGTACTTGCCGAGAATGCGGTCGTGAGCCGCTTGCACGTCAGTCTCAGCCGACTTCTTCTCGGCCTGGAGGGCTGCACGTTTCTGCGGATCCGCGATGCTACCGATCAAGCCGTCGTAGTAGTCCTGGACTTCGCGGAGGATGTCCCCGATGTCCCGCCCATCTAGAGAGCGATGCGCTCCCAGTTGGCCGCCCAGATCCTTGTAGTAGCCCTGGAACGCATCGTCCGCGTTGCCGGCCAGGAACCCGTTCTCCACGAGATGGTTGTACTCTTCCATGCTGAACTGGAACTGCCGCTCCTTCAGACGACCCGAGGTAGGCGACTTGTCGAGCAAGATGCCACGCGGCGCACGGTCGGTGCCCCGCAGTGAGCTCACGAGGTCGTCCACATACTTCGTGAACGGCGACGCGGTGGCAATTCCCTTCCGCGCCTCGAATGCGACCTTCCGAAGCTGAGGTGCGGCCCGGTCTGCGGCTTTCGCGGCTGCCCGTGCCTCCATGCCCGTTTGCTTCATCGTGTCATAGGCGAACTTCCGCGCATCACGCGCGTCATCCAGCGCCCGCTTCAGCGAGTCAACAGCGGCTAGATGGTCGGCCACCTCCTTTCGCAAGCCAGTAGCCAGAAGGGCTTAGCCTTCGTTCTTGATGAGGGGTTGACATCCTTCGCTGCTGCGTCATGCCAGCGGCGCATGTCGGCCTGCTGCCGCGCTAGTTTGTCGAAGGTCGCATTGGCTTCCCAGGGATCAGCCTGAGCGGCACTGAGCTCGACTAGGGCTTCGCGGATTTCCTCGCGAACCTCCTGAATCTCCGCGCGGGTAAGTGTCACGAATGGGCGGGCTTGTTCTTGGCCCTGAGAGCGTCAACCGCCGCTGCCAATCAGCAATGATCTCGTGCACCCTCGTGCCGACCTCAGCTCGATTGCTTGTCCTGAGGCTTCCCCGGAATGCGTCGGTCTTAGGCTGTCTTGGGATTGCGGAAGTGTTGTTGCAGGTCTTTGGGCACGCCGATCCGGAGGTGGAACACGGACGAGCCGGGGCGCAAATAGACGCCAGTGGGAAGGGTTGCCAAGTCAGTCATCTCCGCATAGTTGCACGGCGGGATCGACACACCAAACTGACACACCCGGAAAAAGGAAAGGCCTGGAAAGCTACGCCAGATAAGGAAACCCTTTACTGACAAGCCTTCCAGGCCTTGATTCCTGGTCGGGGCGAGAGGATTTGAACCTCCGACCACCTGCACCCCATGCACGTTTTTGTCGCTTCCGCTGAGTTCCGCCGGCATCCGACAAAACGACATAACCAATTGATTTTTATGACAATTTAATAAAACACTTGCCAAGCAATTCCATTACAATACGACCTAAGCTTTCGGATCTGTGGGGGCAAATGTGGGGGCAATTTGCCCCGGAGGTTACAATGAGCACGCTCACCACAAGGGAATTGCAAGGGCTAATTCCGGCTGACAACGGCCGTCGCCTATCCGACGGACATGGTGTCTTTGGCGTGGTCCGTGCCGGGGTGAAGGGCATATCGGTTCAATTTTCATTGCGCTACCGAGCAAGCGGCGGGGTCCGTGAGATCCGTCTCGGCACGTTTCCGAAGGCGAGCCTGCGCCAGATTAGAGATGCCCGCGACCGTGCGCGTGCGTGTATTAGTTCCGGGGACGATCCGCTGGAACAGAGACGCATCGAAAGGCTGAGGAAGCTAGTCGACACGAGTGCAGAAGTCCGCACCCTCGAGGACAAACTCGCCCGTAAGACGGTCAAACAGCGATTCGACGAGTGGGCCGAGTCCGCCCTGCAGAAGCGAGCAGACAACGGACAAGAAGTCCGTCGCGCATTCAAAAAGGATGTCCTTCCAGTGATCGGCGACATCGCGATGGAAGACGTACGCCGCTCTGACATCATGTCCGCACTGGACGCGATTATCGCGCGAGGCGCGAACCGGCTCGCCAACCGGACTCTCACCGATCTCAAACAATTCATCAAATGGTGCCAGGCGCGGGAGTACGTTTCCGCCAATCCTCTGATGATGGTCTCAAAGAAGGATGTCGGCGGGACAGACGCCGAACGAGAACGAACCCTTTCCGATCACGAGATCGGCGCCTTTCCGAAAGCACTGGAGTCTGCGAACTTGCCGGAGCCTACAAAGCACGTATTGATGTTGATCTTGGCGACCAACGCACGCGTGGGCGAGGTCATTAAGGCACGCAAGCGCGACATCAACCTTGAACTTCGGACTTGGCGCGTACCAGTTGAAAATGCGAAGAACGGGGATGCACACGTTGTATTTCTGTCTGACTACGCCACAACGCACATGAGCGCCCTCCTTCAACTGTCCAACAGCAAGGAATGGCTGCTACCCGCCCGCCGGCACAACGACAAACCGGAAACGCACATTGATCTCAAAAGTATCACCAAGCAGGTAGCCGACCGTCAGTTAGTCTTTTACGAGCGTGGCGCACATACGAACCGAACCGCTAAAACGAACACCCTCGTTCTCGGTGACGAGAAATGGACTCCGCACGACTTACGGCGAACAGCCGCCACCTTGATGCAGGCGGCGGGAGTATTGCCCACCGTGATCGACAAGTGTATGAACCACCGCGAGCAGAACCGCATGAAACGCATCTATCAGCGGTACCCATATACGGTCGAGAAGCGCGCCGCATGGCACCTGCTAGGGGCACGACTGGAACAACTGACGGGCCTGGATAGATCTGCAGAGCGAGCTGAGCATGACGGGGCCACGGAAATGAGGGAGCACGCCATACAGGCTGCCGCGATCGACGTCTCGACATCAGAGCCGGGGGGATAGGGCTCGCACTCTTTGGCGCCGGTGTGGAATCCATACGTAAGCGGCCAGCCAACCCGTCTGAGTTTGGCCGAGGCGCTTGGACATGCGTGCTGGTTTCGACACGGCCTTGGCGCGTGTGGTCAAGGTGTTCGGCGCCGCACACCCACATCATGCCTATCTGTTCGCCAATCGGCGCGCCAACCGCACGACGGTCCTGATTCACGACGGGATCGGTATCTGGCTGGCCGCGGGACGCCTGAATCAAGGGCAGTTCGCCTGGCCGCCCATCGGCAGTGAGTGGCCGCACAAGACACTAGACTTCGATGCGCCGGCTGACCACTGCGCCTCAACCTCACAACAACCCCCTCCTCTTTTCATCTCAGCAGCTGGAAATAGTGAAGCCGCAGACGAGGCCTTCGATCTCTGCTTTCGTATTTACCCTTGTCGCATACGATTCTTCAAAATGATCTGCTAAAGTCAAAGGCGAAGAACAGAAGCTGGTCGAACTCGCTTACAGGGCAACGAAAAAAGCGAATGGCCAAGCCGAATCCTGTTCATTCCGCTGTCAACGGCGGTCGGGGGAAGCATGGAAGAAGCGCGCGGTGTTGCGGGCGACCATCCCGCGAAAGAGGCGTTGATAGACGTTTCCATAGAGGCGTGGCGCTTTGCCCGCGTATTCGGTCGGTTGCTTGGAAAGCTCGAAGTAAGTGAGACCCCACGCTACGCCAACCAATCCCGCTATTTCCTCAAGAAGATCGATGATGGTCTCAACGCGTGCGGTCTGCGCATTGTCACCCTTGAGGGGCAACCCTACGATCCGGGCATGGCAGTCTCCGCCTTGAACATTGCCGACTTCGGCCCCAACGATTTCTTGGTCGTCGACCAGATGGTCGAACCCGTTGTCATGGGTCCCGATGGCCTAGTGCGCAGCGGAACTGTAATGCTTGTGAAGGCGGGGCGTCCATGAAGAACTACATCGGGATCGACCTCGGAACGACCAACAGCGCGATCTGCGCCTATGATGGCGAGAGCCTGCGCCTATTCAAGAGCCCTGACCAGAATGACGTCACGCCGTCGGCCATCTTCATCGACAAGCGCAACAACAAATATGTAGGCAAGCGCGCCTACGATAACGCCGCGCGCAATCCACAGAATGCGGCCACGTTGTTCAAACGGTTGATGGGCACTAGCACACCGATTCGCTTGCCTGCGGTCGACGTGACCATGACACCGGAGGAGTGCTCTGCCGAAATTCTGCGTGTGCTCTTCGGTTACCTGCCTGAAGAAACTCGCAACAAACCTGACACCGGAACCGTAATCACCGTTCCCGCTGCATTCAACCAGATGCAAAAGGAAGCGACAATGGCCGCGGCGGAAATGGCCGGACTGGGAAAGGTCGCCCTAATGCAAGAGCCGGTCGCCGCGGTCATGAGCGTTATGCGTCACCGCACAGGTGATGGAATGTTCTTGGTCTACGACCTAGGCGGCGGGACACTGGACATTGCCATTGCCGAGAGCATCAGTGGGCGAGTCAGTCTGCTTTCCCACAGTGGTATTGCCATGTGTGGCGGCAGAGACTTCGACCGACTTCTTCTCGACAACGTCGTGAAGCCCTGGCTTCTGGAGCACTTCGATTTACCAGAAGACTTCTCAACCGACACGCGCTACACGACCCTGCGCTACATGGCCACCTGGGCGGCTGAGAAGGCAAAGATCGAATTGTCCTCGAGCGATGAGGCGGTGGTAACACTCGACGACAGTGAACTGCGAGTGCGCGACGCATCCGGGAACGACATCTACCTTGACATAGCCGTGACCCGGCATCGGTTCGACGAATTAATTACAGGAAAGGTTGACGAATCCGTCGACGCGGCACGTGAAGCAATGGACAAGGCAGGATTGAGTCCCCACGACATTGGGCGCGTTGTATTCGTAGGAGGCCCGACTCAGTACAAGCCGCTTCGAGATAAGGTCGCCTTCGAACTTGGCATCGCGGCGTCCACCGACGTCAACCCGATGACAGCCGTGGCCGAGGGTGCATCTGTGTTCGCGGAATCCATCGACTGGGCTAGCCAAAACCGAGGCCGCAAAAGCGGGCGAGGCGCTCTGGCAGCTGGAGGTGAGCTAGATCTGGCTTTTAACTATCAGGCACGCACGCCGGACTCAAAGGCCAAGGTGATTGCCAAGCTCGGCGGCAAGGCCGCGGACAGCACCGCCTTCCAAATTGATAGCCTCGATACCGGATGGTCTTCCGGCCGCATCGCCCTCAAAGACGGGGCAACGGTCGAGATTCCATTGGCCAAACCTGGTGAGAATCTGTTCAAGGTGTTCGTATTTGACGCCGCGGGCGGACCTGTGCGGATGAGCGAGGACAAGATCACCATCTCGCGCACTGCAGCGCAGATCGACGCAATCCCGGCCTCTCATTCAATTGGCATGGAGGCACGAGAGAAGATCGGCGGGCGTCTCGTCCTCGACTATTTGGTCCAGGAAGGCGACCAACTGCCGATAAGCGGCAAGAAGACCTTCAAAGCTGATGAGTCCCTGCGCGCCGGTGCCGCAGGCTCAATCAAATTCAAATTATGGGAAGGCTCAATTGAGGATCCTGTTTCGGACAATCGGTTCATCGGCATGTTCGAGATCAAGGGCTCGGACTTCGCCACTGGCGTAATCGCCAAGGGCGCGGAACTGCAATGTGAATACGAGGTGCTCGACTCGGGCAACATCGTTCTCGAGGTCACGGTGCCTTCCATCGGCGGCTCGTTCCACAGCGGCCGGAATTTCTATTCGCGACAGGAAGGGCAAATCGACTACACCAAGGCGGCCAAGCTCATCGGCGAAGAGTCTGAGCGCGTCGGAAGCCGGCTCCACGAGATCGCCCAACAAGTTGACGATTCACGCCTCGACTTGGCACGCGAGCGGCTGGAACGGGCGGCGACAATAGAGGGTGGCGAACACGATCCCGAAACCGCAAAACAAGCGATGGACGACATCCAGGAGGCGAAGAAGCTACTGGCCAAGGCGCGAAAGGATCACCTCAAAGTCATCCGGCGGATGGAGCTCGACAAGGCGGTCGAATTCTTCGACTCGCGTATCCGGCAGTTTGCACGGCCTGCGGAATCTGGATCTTTTGACAACCTCGCCAAGACGGCGCAGCGCGCGATCGACAATAATAGCGGCGATTTCGAGTCACACCTTGATGAAATGCGCGGAAGGTTCTTTTCGATCCTCTGGCGCCAGGACTGGTTCATCATCGACCGCTTCAAATGGCTCTCCGAAGACACATTTCTGTTTCCTGACACCACCGAGCACGAGGAACTCTGCCGGGTCGGACGACAAGCCCTGCAAGCTAGCGACATCGACAAGTTACGTCAGGTGGTAGGCCACCTCGACTCGATACGCGTCGGCACGTCCAGAGAGGACGACATGGTCGCTGGGTCGAACATCCTAGTGGGCTGATCGTGGCGCTCGAAAGCTGGCTGCCAATTGGATATGAACTGCCGGACGGGGCTCGCTGCGGGCGGCCGAGGTACACCGATTTCAACTGGCAAATCGTAGAGACTCAGGGTGCCGGATACGCCCTGATCGCGAGAGAAGACCTATTTGCCAAGTGGGCAGCCTCGGGACTGGCTGATGTCGGCGACTTCCACCGTTTCATGTTCGGGTCCGAAATCTACCGCGAGGTTTCTTGCGGCCCGAGCCAAATGCTCGCTCCGCTGTCCGACTGCCGCTCGCCTGTTAATAAGAGCGAGGCGCTAGCGTTCGCAACGGCCCTGAGAGAAACGCGCATGATCGATGCAGACAGTCAGCTTCAGGACGCTATCTACGTCGAAAAGTTCAGCCGACTACTGCCCACTTACGGGATCACTTCGCACACGGACGACGACACGGTGCTCGGCTACTGGCTGACGGGCGGTGCCCGCGTCTCCACCAAATCGTTTCGACGCTTACAGCAGATGCTCACGTGGTTGGGAACCACACACCTGTACGAAATTATCCTGACGGCGGGGCTCGATGCCACCGACGACCCAAACGCCGAAGCGGCCGACGATTCTCGCGCTCTGGATTCAGACGAGCGCGGCACGACGTTTCTGCACCAGACGGACGCCCACGGGGGCGACTTGAAGCGACGGGCGACGATCGACTCGGGCAAGCCGTTCTCGCTTCCTGGGCGCGTGGAGTTGGAGGCATTTTTCAGCGAACACATAGTCGACATCGTCCGACACAAGGAGCGCTATCAGGAACTTGGCATCGGATTCCCTTCGGCGACCGTCCTATACGGGCCGCCCGGATGCGGGAAGACCTTCGCGGTCGAACAGCTAGTCGAGTTTCTCGGGTGGCCGTGCTTCCAGATCGACGCTTCAACAGTCGCGAGCCCGTTCATCCACGAAACCAGCCGCAAGGTTTCCGAGATGTTTGAGAAAGCAATGCGGAGCGCACCGTCAGTGCTGGTGATTGACGAAATGGAGGCTTTCTTGGCCGATCGGGAGACTGGCGCGGGAAGCCACCACCGAGTCGAGGAAGTTGCCGAATTCCTGCGGCGAATCCCAGAGGCTGCCAAAAACGAGGTCCTCATCATTGCGATGACCAATCGCGTGGAGATGATCGACCCAGCAATTATGCGTCGTGGCCGTTTCGACCATGTCATCGCGGTTAGCTATCCAGACGAGACCGAAGTAGCGGCGTTACTCACCAAGTTGTTGGCAAATCTACCGAAGGACCGAACAGTTGATCCGGTGCCGTTGGCCCAAAAGCTCGCCGGGCGGCCACTCTCAGACGTTGCGTTCGTGGTTCGCGAAGGTGCGCGGCTTTCCGCCCGCGCCGGCGCCAGTCGTCTCGGGCAAGAGTCCCTTCTCGCAGCACTTGAGTCTGCACCGTCCCGGACTGAACTGGGCTCCGGTCGACGCATCGGGTTTGTCTAACGGGAAGGTGCCTTCTCGAACGCTGCGGAGAAATATCGCAAAGGCCAAACGTCCTCCTCGATCAACGTCTGTCCAAACTAGACCTCGGGAGACGCAAGTCGTAAGCGACCTAGTTCAGAAGTCGAGCCAAAGATCGATAAGTTCAGTGCAATGGCCAGCATCTGCAATACGCGCCGTGGTGAATCCTAGTTCGAACCGCGGTGCAACAAGGCGAGATCGAAATGAGTAAGAACACGACCGACACGGCCCTGCATCGAAACCCCTTTTGCGTCCTCGGCGTCACCACACGTGACGACCGCCGAAAAATAGTCGCAATGGCTGAAGAACAGTCCCTACATCTCGACAGTGACGTCTGCCAAAAAGCGCGCTCCGCACTCACCAATCCTAGGACGAGGCTTTCGGCCGAGATGGCGTGGATGCCAGGAGTCGCGCCGCGAATCGTCGAGAACTTGATGCAAAGCCTCTCCGACAATCCACAAGCCATTCGGTCCGAACAAGGGCTGCCTGGCCTGGCGAGAGCGAACCTAATGGCAACTGCCTGCGAACTCGTCGCCGACGACGAATCGGTGTTGCCCTTGGCCAGATTCATTCGCGACTTCGCCGAGGTGGTTGAAACCATCGATCTTGAGGAGGTCCTGCGTGATGTCAACGAGGATCGCAGCATCTCCGGGTTTCCGGAGGTGCAAGCCGCCGAATTGGTCGAGGAAGAATTATCTGAACGTCGCAAGGCCTACCGATCGGCCCTCAGGAACCTACTGGACACGATGGAGCCGCCCAAGCTGATCGAAACCTTGTCGACGGTGGTGAACCTCGCCACCGACAAGGGAAACACGCACGGCCCCACTCTACTCGACGACTTAGTTGACAGCTACGAGGTTGAGGCGCAGGGACTCTTGCAAAAAGAGGCAGAAACCCTGTTTATCGTCATCGAAAGTGCACGTCAGGCTGCGCCGCGCGGTGCACAAGCGGTCGACGTGGTTCTCGATGGGCTCGAGAAGATTGCGCGCAACTGGTATCGATTCACGAAGCCGATCCAGACTAGCGCGAAATCCCGCGGTATCGTTCATCAACCGAGCCAGGATCTCGCGTATGCGCTGAGAGGCGTTGGGGTCATGCTAAATAACGAACACAGTATGCTTGACCAAGCCGACCGGATAACTCGACTACTACGCGAGCTCTTTGCAGAACTGCCCGAGGTTGCAGAGAGAGCTCAGGAAGACTCCGAAGTGATTCGGGGGCTGCGGTTGCAGGGGGAGGAACGCGACCGAGATAACGAGCAGTGGGCGCGCGACATTACCTTCTGCGCAGAAGTTGGTCTAATTTTCAAAGAGGAGTTGGCGATCTCACCGCAAGGCATACGCTGCAACGGGCGCTCTATTCCACTCAACTCGATTACGCGAGTGCGCTGGGGGGGAGTGCGTCGATCAGTAAACGGAGTTCCTACTGGAACAGACTACACAATTGCCATCGGCGACAACGATTCCGAACAGGTCGTCAAACTACGTAAGGAAGCAACCTACTCGGGATTTGTCGCCGCGCTTTGGCGTGCCGTCTGCGTCCGCCTTGCCCTAGAGATGATCGCCGCTCTCGAAAAGGGTCAATCATTTTCCTTTGGGGATTTCGTAGTCGAGGACGACGCTGTGACTTTGGTTCGCCATAAATTCTTTGGATCGAACGAACGGGTTCGCCTTAACTGGCACGAGGTCCGTGTTTGGAGTGCGGATGGTCGATTATATGGACCTATCCGTCATTTTGTGGGCGGGGCATATCATGAGAGGTAAAAGTCATGGATATGCCAATGAAGAAGAAAAGGCAAACTGTAGCGCGTCAGGCAGCGGCCCGCGGGCCGCTGCCTGAACTGCCCAAGGAACTGCTGGACCAACTGGTCAAGGGGCCGATGACACCGGCCGAAGTGCAGGACCTGATGCTGGCGTTCAACAAGGCAGTCATCGAACGTGCGATGGGCGCCGAGATGAATCTGCATCTGGGCTACCCGCCGGGCCAGGCCAAGCCCGTAGGGCAGGCCAACGAGCGCAATGGCGCCAGCGGCAAGACGGTCATCACGGATCGCGGCCCGGTTCGTGTCGAAGTCCCCCGTGACCGTGACGGCAGCTTCGAGCCGATCCTGATTCCCAAGCACGAGCGTCGTTTCACCGGCTTCGACGAACGCATCATTGCGATGTACGCGCGCGGCATGAGCGTGCGCGAGATTCAGGCGTTTCTGGCCGAGAGCTACGGCACTGAGGTATCTCCCGACTTCATCAGCTCAGTCACCGACGAGGTGATGGCCGAGGCGCTGAGCTGGCAGAGCCGCCCACTCGAGGCGATGTATCCGGTCGTGTTCTTCGACGCACTGCGGGTCAAGATCCGCGATGACGGCGTGGTCAGCAACAAGGCCGTGTATCTGGCCTTGGGTATCCAGGCCGATGGCCAGCGCGACGTGCTGGGCCTCTGGATCGAGCAGACCGAGGGGGCCAAGTTCTGGCTCAAGGTGTTCAACGAACTGAAGACTCGCGGCTGCCAGGACATCCTGATCGCCGTGGTCGACGGCCTGAAGGGGCTGACCGAGGCGATCGGCACTGCCTATCCCAAGACGACTGTCCAGACCTGCATCGTGCACCTGATCCGCAACAGTCTCGAGTACGCTAGCTACAAGGACCGTAAGGTACTCGCCGCAGCACTGCGCCCGATCTACGCGGCCGCCAGCGAAGACGCCGCGAGACAGGCGTTACAGGACTTCGCTGACGGCCCCTGGGGCGAGAAATACCCGACCATCGTGCAATCGTGGCAGCGTGCATGGGAGCACGTCGTACCGTTCTACGTGTTCCCGCCAGAGATTCGACGGGTCGTGTACACCACGAACGCCATAGAAAGTTTGAATATGCAACTGCGCAAGATCATCAAGACGCGCGGCCACTTCCCGAATGACGAGGCGGCGATCAAGCTGCTCTGGCTGGCGCTGCGCAATGTGCTGGCCAAAACGGTACGCACTGCCTTCGACTGGAAATCAGCGATGAACCAGTTTGCTATCCTGTTCGGCGATCGGTTTACGCAGGCGCGCGGATAACCTGTTGTTCAACCGCCTCGCCCACAAAAATGCGGACAGGTTCTTTTATATTGGCACCCCCGACCGGAAAGGTGCCTATGGATCAGCGTCTTACGTCCACGTCTGTAACACGCACATCATTGAGCACATCATTCGTGGAGGATTCGAAAAAGGCATTCATAAATTAAGTGACTACGTTAGGGGATGATCTTCCATGGCGAATGAAAAAAGTAAGAAGGGATTCGCAGGGCTCGAATCGATGGCCTCAGATGTCACGACTCTCCCAATCCCCCCTACTAGTCCGCCCTCACCGGAACGAAGCGATACTCTACAAGCCGGCGAGTCAGCACCCATCTATGCAGGAGCACTGCAGCCCACTTCCGGACCCAATGGTTCTGCGAAATGGTGGGCTATCGGAATCGGTTTACTAGTGCTGTTCGCATTCCTTCTGAATTCTCATACTCCATCTCAGTCGCCTCCAGTGCAGGGCATCGAAACCAACCAAACATCATCAAGTGGTTTCGAAACTCCGAATTCATCTCTTTCCGCTACGTCAGAGCAGACAATCGCCTCCAACGAAGAAAACGTTCCGCCTGCCGGCAAAGGACTAATACTCGACCGCTCACAGATTCGCTATTGTCTTTCACAGAAGATACGGCTGGAAGCGTGGGATGGGCAAGTAATCCAAACTTCGGAGATATCCGTGAACGCGTTCAACGTGGCAATAGCGGACTACAATTCCCGATGTTCAAATTTTCGCTATTACGTCAGCGAATTCCAGCGTGTCCGCGCCGAAGTCGAGGTAAACCGCGCGGCCCTGACACAGCAGGGCTTTTCCAAGGCTGCTGCGGCAAATCAATACGATGCCAATTTGCAAAATGCACCGGCAATCAAAACTAGCTTTGACTGCGCGAAAGCCCGCTCGGATGCGGAGCATCTAATTTGCAGCGATGCTCAACTAGCGGCGGAAGATGTCGAGCTCGCAAGCCTCTTTGCCCATGCCAAGGCGGTGGTTCGGGACCGGGTCGCATTCAGGGAGCACGCGAGGCAGCAATGGAACTATCGCGAGCGCAACTGTCACGACCGGCTTTGCCTAGGTCAATGGTATGCAGGTCAGCGGCAGTGGCTGACGACAGTCGTAGAAAGTCAGGGAATGATGAATGCACCCGGTGAAAATGATTGATGTTGCACGAACTCGATAGAACAGTCGCTTAGCTACACAGAACCTTTAACGTTCCTGTTGCCTCTGGCGGCTCTACACGATAGCCGGCATGCCTGAGGACTAGCGCGCACAAGGAGAGAAAGTCCTCCACCGACAGATCATTCTTCGCGTCGTTCGTCCGCCACGCACAGATTTTGAAAGAAGCCTCATTGGCTGAAGCCTCGACGTGGTCCACCGTGGGCAGCAGCGCGAAACCACCCTTGTAGTGGTGCCCGCCCTCTTGCGAATCGGCATTGACATAGGTCGAGATGAGATGCCAGTCAAGCGACTTGCCTGTGTAGGCGTCCAAGCCACCGCTCGCGACAACGTCCGCGTGGATCGCATCTCTGTATTGCGCGCCCGTCGCGAGCATGCCGCGCTTGCGATCTCGAACGACATGTGCCCGCGCTTTTCGCAGCAGCAAACGCGCGTAGACCTCCTCGGAGACCACCCCTTCGAGAAATGGCGACATCGACCGCTTTCGTGTCATCGTTGTTGTCCTCTTGCGCCCGTGGTTCGTGGCAAAAAATCGGAGCCGTGCACCGGCAGGCTCCGAAGGAAGAAATGATCGAGTAGGCGGTCACGAAACATCCGCCCCCTGGCATTTCTGCCGCTTCGTGTCTGTCTTCGCTTACTCGCCATCGCAACAAGCACTTCTGAGCTCACTGGCGAAAGCCAACGCGCCATCAATATCCAGATGTGTCGACGCGAACGCACGCCGCCTCACTTTTTCAGGTAGCGCCCAATCCCATTTCTCTTGCTCGAGATTTTCAATTTTCCCGAGCGAATCCAGGGCTGTCGTCGCATCCCATTCACCGATCTCCCCAAAGACGTTGACTAGACGGTCAACGTTTCCGTTGGTAACGCTGACCACCACACCACCGTTGAAGGCATCGATTTTGTGGGCCTTGAGCAGCAAGACGAGTGTGTCGTTAATCCAGTCACCGCGCCAAGTAGCGATGTGCACTGCCGCTCCTTCCGATATGAACGTGGCGGAAGCCAACGAGGCATCAGCATAGTAGCGACGTGCCTCTTGCAGCAGTTCACGACCGCGTGCGTCCAGAGTGAGTTCCGCCTGGTCACTTGCAAGAACGCGCCGCATTTCGCGCCGAACTTCGTCGTGAACCATTGCACCGTAGCCGTCAAATTGTGGCGGCGCACCACCGTGGTCAGGCAGCACATAGATGGTCTTGTTTTCCTGATCTACTTCCTGGACGCGCCAGCGCCGCCCAGCAAAAATCAGCCCCTGTCCGATTGTCAGTGGATGTGCTACTGGCAGGCTCCCGAGTTGGCGCCCTTTGGCAATCAGTCGGAACTCCTCGTCAGTCGCAAACGCGGAATAGAACTCATAGTGGTTGACCAACTTCTCGCCCGCCTCGCCGTGCAGCAGCAGGCCGTTCGACGACTGCACAATGAGGTCGAGCTTGCCAAGATGAAGCAGAATCTCCGTGAATGTCTGCTTATCGATCGCGTCGAACGTGCCGCTCGCAATCAGGCTGCTCCATAGATATCCTGCAGTGCACCCTCCGCGTTCAGCGATGATTGAAAGAATCTGTTGTACGAGAGTCGATGCATGGAGGCCGCCGATTCGTGGTGGCTCGAACCATTTCCGCATCAGCAGATGCACCATAGCGACCGACTGAACCAGACCTTCGCGTATCCTGTCCGAAAAGTCGGACTGCGGTGTTAGATCGGACTCTATACAGTAGCCACGGAGGATGGATGGTTCTCCTTTGCGGCGGCCGGATCGACCTAGACGCTGACGCAGGCTCGCCACCGAGGGCGGTGCCCCAATCTGCGCAATACTCTTCACTGAGCCAATATCGATTCCGAGTTCAAGTGTAGTCGTGCAAATGGCGCTAGCCGGTCTTGCACCTTCCTTCAAAGCTCGCTCGGTGTCCTCTCGTAGTTCCTTCGAAAGGCTTCCGTGGTGAGGCCAGAATTCGTTGGGATACGCGTCGCGCTCGCACGCGCGGCGCAAAAGATCCGCGTACGTTTCCACCTGTCTGCGGCTGTTCGGAAATATGAGATTGTTAGAGCCGCGCAACGACGCATAAAGCTGATTCGCAACGTCAACGGTACTTCCTGGGAGCGCATCCTCAAGCTCCGGACTTTCAAGATCAGGTTCGCGCTCTACGCGTGGCGGTCGATGCACGAAGCCCTTGATTAGGACCTTCAGCTCCTGAGTGGTACTTTTTGACTCAATGATGCCAATCGTCGACTCGCCACCCGGACGCAAGAACCGCGCGGCGAGCTGCATGTCCCCGAGGGTCGCCGATAGGCCGACACGTGGCACTGTATGACCACATGCACGTTCAACGCGATACATCAAGGACTGAAGCTGCTTTCCTCGCTCGGAGCCGATAAAAGCGTGCAATTCGTCGACAACGATGTAGCGCAGAGAAGCGAATGTCGCCTCCATGGACGACCCGCGGTTGACCAACATCGCTTCTAGGGATTCGGGTGTTATCAGAAGAACGCCCGTCGGATTCCTGAAAAATCGCTGCTTCTTACTGCTGGAAACATCACCGTGCCATCCGACAACGGAAATCTCCAGCTCCTCGCAAAGGCTATCCAGCCGAGACCACTGATCGTTGATGAGAGCCTTAAGGGGACTAACGTAAAGAACTGATCCACTGCACGGAGACTCGCGCAGCAGGTTTGACAAGATCGGAAGAAATGCCGCTTCAGTCTTCCCAGCCGCTGTTTGGGCCGCAATGATGATGTCTCGGTCGGCATTGATTAGCGCAGGCACCGCACGCTCCTGCGCGTCGCGCAACTCAGTCCACCCTTCTCTCCAGATCCACCGGCGAATCCTTTCGTCGAGAAGGTCAAAGCTCCTCGAATCAGCCGAGGCGGAAGCTGGCGAATTCATCGTCACCCTCGGTCGCCACGTCACTCGTGCCCCCGGTGTCTTTCTCGACTTCGAGCGCGCCGATCAGTTGCTGCCATTCAGCTGTTGGATTCTGTTCGAGTACGGCCAAGAGATTGATGAAGGCGGTAATCGTAGTTCGTGGCGTGCGAAAATATTGGTCGCCGAGACGCATCGCGCAATGAGCCATGAAAGCGGGAATAGCTTCGGCCGGCAGTTGCGCCTTTGCCTCGTCGCCGAAAGCATGCACGAGGCGAATCTTGTCCAGCAGAACATAGAAGTCTTCCGGCGTAAGACTGGCAAGCCGGATGACGGGGCCCGTGTAATCGACAAGCCCGCTCGTGGCGAACGTATTTTCTGCGAGTCGCGACTGGAGAGCCGTATAGCTGTAAAGCCCGCGTTTCGTGTCCAACAGAAATTCAGGCGTGCCACCGAGGACGAATCCGAGCCCTTCCGCAGAACCCTGAAGAGAGTCGTTCAGGATCCTCAGGATTTGTTCGTAGTTCGCGTTCCGTGCCTGAACGTTCGCGAGCTTGTAAAGATTGACCAGTTCATCGAGGCACACCAGCAGCCCGCTGTACCCTGCAAGTCTTACGAAACGTGCCATTAGCTTAAGTTGGTCGTAGACCGACGCATCATCAATGATAGTGCGTACGCCCAGCGCGGCACGTGCATCCGTCTTCGTAGTGAACTCACCTCTCAACCAGCGAACGGCATCACCCTTGAGCTGCTCATTTCCCTCTTCAAACCCACGGCAATATGCGGCGATGACGTCGGCGAAATCATATCCGTTGACCATCTCGGTCAACTGGTTGAGCTGAGCACGAATAACCTCTTCGCTCGTTCGCCCTGCTGCCTTCGCTTCGGTTTTGGCTTGGCCGATGAATTTTTCGACGATGGCCGCCATGGCACCGCCATCAGCCTTCGTACGTGTTGAGATGTTCTTCGCCAGTTCAGCGTACAACGAGCGCGCCTGCCCGCCCGACGCATGCAATCGGCGGTCGGGATTCAGGTCCGCGTGGACCGTGACAAGTTTTTTCTCCAGGGCAATAGCCCGCACGAGATTCAAGAAAAACGTCTTGCCTGCACCGTACTCACCGATCACCACGCGGAAACTCGATCCGCCGTCGGCGACGCGCGCGATGTCCTGGATCAGGGCATCGAGTTCTTTCTGACGACCCACCTGAATCAGGTGTTGTCCGATTCGCGGAACGACGCCCGCGCGGAGTGACTGAAGAACCGCATCGCGATCCTTGGGACGAATTGTTGTCATGCTGCTAACCGTTGTGCAAGTTCCTGATTGATTTCGATTGGGTCGTCCCCGTCAATGAGCGGTTCGTCCCAGTGATCAAGCGCAGCCTCATTGACCTGTTCAATGGCGCCATCTAGCATCATTTCAAGGTCAGATGCAGCATCGACCAACTCCGCGCGCGTCCATTTCGGCCTCGTCAGCAGCAGCCGAAGGAACGCCGAGTGAGCATCGTCCATCCCGAGCAAGCTAAAGGACTCTGGCTTCGTTGCCAGGGCGGCGGCATGATCCGAAACTGGCTGGGCGCCCGACTCCTCGTCGGCAAACACGCCGGCCAACATTGCGGATACCTTTGCAGTCTCCTTTTGGAGCGCTTCGATTCGAGCCGAATCAAGTGTGAAGGTCGGCTGCGACGACACAAGCTTCAACGTAGGTGCGTTGGTGTGCGCTTGCGACAAGCTTGGAGAACCAACAACGGCATTACCGTGTAGATCCCTATATAACTGCTGCGGGTCGAGTCCGAGCATCTGGTACACTTTTTCTAGCAGCTTGACTTCCGCCGGCGACACAACACCGTCCGCGTTTGCGGTCTGGATCAGCAGCGTTGCAAGGGAATGCTTCGCGTCCACCGACAGTGGCTCAAGCCGCTTTTTGAGGCTTGCCAGAGTCGGCGGTTGTGCGATCTGCACCTGCACACGTGCTTTGAGCCGATCCTGCTGACGTGGGGCCATCTGCGACCAGGATTCAATCTGTCGATAGATGAGCTCAATTTCGGGCTCCGTCGCCGCCCCATCAGCCATCGCGATCGAAGCAGCCATGTCCACCGTCAACGCTAGCGTGAGATATGTCTCGTCCGCCAGGTTTGTGGAATTGCTAGGTGGCGTCGTGTACAACGCCACAAAATCCGTGTTCTTCGGTGTGCGCCCCGAAATTCGCACATCCGGCTCCATTGCTACGCCGGCTTCTCCAAGCACGCGAGCGAGGGTCGCCAGCTTGTCACGCGTGAGGTTCCCTGCTGCCTTGAACCGCTCAAACAGATTTCCGAAAGTTGTCACGACGGTACTACTAGCGACTGACGTGACGAGTGTTTCGAGTTCGAGTCGAGCACTCTCCTGCCAAAGCTCAACCGGGAGTAGAAGGGTGCTTTCCAGCGTACCCTCTGCGTCTGGGTTCCGCCCCAAAAATCTGCTGTAAGCGTCCAGTGCATCGGTGCACTCGTACACCAACTCCTGTAGCTTGTTTCTCGGGCCGGTCACGGCCGTGAGATCGGGCAACGAGGTAATGTAGTCCGGATATTCAATTTCGCGGAGCGCGTAGAACGATGTGGACGCAGGCGCTCGAAGCTTCGTTTTGTTCACGGGCAGTCTCATCCCGTCGCGATACTTCTCGACGTACTTCCTCTCGAACAACTGACGGAATTCGCGGGCACAACGGGTCACCGGCGTACGCTTGTTGACGGCACCGTCACCCAACACCCACGCGAGGGCCCACTCGACAGGAACGGGCGCTTTGTCCACCGACGCCTGGCCGAACGCTACGCGTATGCTAAGTGGCACTTCGAATGTGTTGCTGATTGGGCCTGGCCTCTGCTCATACTGCCGCCTGGGATGCACCGAATGCACGGAGATGAACTCGAGCAGATTGTCGACAGCGCTCGTGGAAAGCGTGTTCGAATATACAGTTTTCAGACGCAGCAGCTCAGTCGCGATAGCATCGAGCTCTCCCTTTTCGACGCGCCCCTGCATCCCATCCACGAGAATACGGCGTTCGAGTCCGTGGAGGTAGAACTGTACGAAGCCTCGATGCAATTGCGGATCTGACCGGTCGGATGCCAGCCATTGGATATATGTTCGTCGATGTGCAGCAGAAAACGAGTTGTAACTCAGCCAGTAGTCTTCGGGACCAACCGAGCTTTCACTCCCTTTCGCTGCCACGTTCGAATTCGGAACAACAGCGCACGCATCGAGGCCTTGGTACCCCTCGCCTCGTCGCGGTGTACCGAGAAAGAACATACCCCCAGTAATCGTTGTTCCGGCAATGTCCACAGCCTCGCCGCGATTGATCCAGTGAACTTTTGGCGAAGACTCGACGCTCGGGGGCGCGATCCGATAGGATGAGCCAGTTGAATCAGATGACAGCGTTACTGTCAAAAATTCCTCATCGTGCTCTGGCCGGGTCTCTAATGTAGCTTTCGGCATAACCTCCGCCGGCCCAATAGATTGCGACTCCGCCGAGCTTGTGCTCATGGAGTTCGTTGTCGGGGGCAATTGCTTTTTCTTTGTAAGGGCGGAAATGCTTACACAGACAAGGGTGAACACCAAAGCGATCGTCCAGCTCCCTTTCGGAGCCACAACGATAGCAATCAATAGGGCCATGACGAGCACGCCCACCCCGGCACCCGACTTTTTTGCCTTGCGGCTCATAGTTTTGGTCTCTCGCTTCTTCGAACTCAGCCGCCATCCGGTCAGGCAGTCCGATTGGACGATTATATTACGCTGGAATATGCGTCCTCGGGCATCGCGTTCGAAATCAAACGGCGGCTCCCTTTCGAAGGTTCTCCTCTTCGCGATGAACGGTTCGGCACACACTAGAGGGGGAGAGGCACACGGAAAATCGACGCTGCGCCCACGCGTCGGTTAGCGGGAACGCCTTGATATCGAGGGCGGTCTCAAGAATCAAGTGCAACGTTTAGCCAACCCGGCGGTAGCTAATTCCGTCGCCATGGCCTCTTCGGGGGTTTTCCAGTTGAGGGTTTGACGAGGGCGTCCGTTCATCAGCTTGGCAATAT
>NZ_QMFZ01000038.1:0-82543 GCF_003294055.1 Burkholderia reimsis | reverse complement strand
CCTCCCGGCCGCCGCCCGGCCGCGCTGGCGTGCCGATACCAGCCACACGGCGGGTTGGTTCTATCCGCGCCCCAATCGTCCTGATTTACTTGAGCCTCCCGCTACCCGCGTAGCGTGGCGCCCCGTCGCGCCGCCGCGCGGGTTGCGTTCCATGACATCCGAGGAATCTCATGACCGCCGACTCACGCCCCGATCAATTCGTCCTGACGCTGTCGTGCCCGAGCGCGGCCGGCCAGGTCGCCGCCGTCGTCGGCTTTCTCGAGCGCCATCGCTGCTACGTCGATGCGCTGAACGTGTTCGACGACGATCTCAGCAATCGTTTCTTCGTGCGCTGCGTGTTTCATCCGACCGATGAAACGCTGCAGATCGACGCGCTGCGCCAGGAATTCGGGCCGATCGCGATCGCGCTCGGCGGCGGCGGCGAAGGCGACACGCAATGGGCGATTCACGACGTGAATGCACGGCCGAAGGTGCTGATCATGGTGTCGAAGCTCGAGCACTGCCTCGCGGACCTGCTGTTCCGCTGGCGGATGGGCGAGCTGAAGATGGACATCGTCGGCATCGTGTCGAACCATCCCGACTTCGAGCCGCTCGCCGCGCAACACGGCCTGCCGTTCCGCCATTTCCCGATCACGGCCGATACGAAGGCGCAGCAGGAAGCGCAATGGCTCGACTTCTTCGAGTCGAGCGGCGCCGAACTCGTGATCCTCGCGCGCTACATGCAGGTGCTGTCGCAGGAAACGAGCGCGAAACTCGCGAACCGCGCGATCAACATCCACCATTCGTTCCTGCCCGGTTTCAAGGGCGCGAAGCCGTATCACCAGGCGCACGCGCGCGGCGTGAAGCTGATCGGCGCGACCGCACACTTCGTCACCGACGATCTCGACGAAGGCCCGATCATCGAGCAGGTCGTCGAGCGCGTCGATCATGCGCTGCGTCCGGAGCAGTTGCTCGCGGTGGGGCGTGATGTCGAAAGCCTCACGCTCGCACGTGCGGTGAAGGCGTTCATCGAGCGGCGGGTGTTTTTGAACGGCGATCGGACGGTGGTGTTTCCGTAAGCGGGCGGCCACGACCGGCCGTCATGCGGAAGCCGACGGTACGCGCGCACGCGTCGTGCCGATTCGTCGTGCCCGGTGTCGCAGATAGAGGTTGTTGAGGATCAGCGCCACGCCCGTCAGCGTGGCGCCCAGGATCTGCGCGCGGTTGGGCACGATGCCCGTGACCGCGGATACGATGAATGCCGTAATGGGCACGATGTCCATGAACAGCACGCCGTTCATCGGCCCGAGGTTCCGGTTGCCCGTCATCCACAGCAGGATCGCGCCGAAGCCGGCCACCGGCCCCATGTACGCGAGATGCGGCAGCACCGCATGCACCGCGGCGAGTGACGGTGCCGCGATCCGGTGCGTCGCGATCAGCAACAGGTTGACTGCGACGATCGTGGTCAGTCCAAGCCACGTCGTGAAGGTCGTGTATTTCAGTGCCGACCATTTCGTGAACCGCGCTGCGCCGAACGTATAGACGACCCAGCACAACGCGCCGACGACGATCAGTGCGTTGGCCGCGTAGTGCTGCGGTTCGTGCAGTGCGGCGATCACGTCGCCGCGCGTGATGACGAGCGCGACGCCGGTAAAGGACAGGACGACGAACAGCACCGACACCGGCGCGGGCGCGACGCGCCGCACCAGCGCATTGAGCAGCAGCCCCATCATCGGCTGCGTGGCCATCATGATCGATGCGGTCAGCGCGCCCTCGTCGCCGGCCAGCTGCTGGCCCAGGAACACGAACGACCCGAATCCGCAGAAGCCGACCGATCCGAGCAGCCATGCGAGCGCTACGGGTTCTCCGGCGGAACGAAACGCACCGGGCCCTTCGATGACCCGCAGTAACACGAGGAAGCACATCCCGGCGATCAGGTAGCGCAGCGACGTGAACGTAAAGGGATCGATGTACCGCAACGCATCGGTCATCACCGGAAACATCACGCCCATCAGGATCGTTGCGGTCACACATGCGACGACGCCTTTCCCGTACGCGTTCGCGGCCGGCATTGCGAGTGTTGCATCATTCATGACTGATCATTCCCAAATTGATTGAAAAACGATGCCGGTACGGCTGCGCGCAGCGGCAGTGTCATATGGCGTTCGTTACCCTGTTTGCCGGCCCTTCACGGTCTCGATGCGGGCCTCGGTATGCCTCGCATTTGAAACCATTCATTCTCAAAATAACCAAAAAAATCAGGTCAGTGCCCGCATCGCGATTTCGACGATCGATGCGAGCTCCGCCTCCGATGCACTCGACTTGCCCAACACGCGCATGCCCTGGATCAGGCACAACAGGAACCGGCCCACCTCCTCCGGATCGAGATGCCGGTCGAAATCGCCCGACTGCTGGCCTCGCGCGACGGCCAGGCTGAATTGCGAGCCAATGCGCAGCAGGGTCGATTCGATGTACGGGCGCAACGCGTCGTCGCCGGGCAGGAGTTCGACGGCCGAATTCGTGATGAAGCAGCCGCGCCGCTCCGACAGGCGTGCGCCGATTTCCGTGTAGTACAGGAGCGCCGCCTTGAGTGCCTGCCGTGGCGGCAGATCCGCCGCGAGACGCTCCTTGAGCCGTGCGATCGCACCCTCCGCATAGCGGTCGAACGCGGCGACCAGCAACCCGTGCTTGTCGCCGAAGGTGCGGTACAGGCTGCCGCGAAAGACACCGGTCGCCTCGCACAACGCGTCGATCGACGTCGCGTGATACCCCTGCTCCCAGAACACGCGTGCCGCCGCGTCGATCACCTCGTCGGTGTCGAATTCGCGTGGGCGGCCCCTGTCACGGGAGCTGGGAGAGGTCGGGCTCATGAGTCCGGATATTAGAACCGATCATTCCCAAAATCAAGCGGCCTCGCTCGCGTACTTGCGCCGCTCGCACCGGCAATGGTGCCGGCCCTGAACAACAAAAGCCCGACCGGTTGCAAGCCGGTCGGGCTTCGTTGCATGCCGCAAGCTCGATCACGCCGCCCGTGTGCGGTTTCCGGGGGCGCGCACCGTTACACGGCCTGACGCGTCACTTCACCCACGCAAAGTAATACGACAACCAGATCGTGAGCCCTGCCCCGATCAGCGCCGCATACGGCATCAGGTTGAGCCACATCGCGCGCTTCGGCACCTCGAGTTCCATGTCGCGCTGCATCTGCGCGGGGAACCGGCCGCGATCCTGCCAGTAGTGGCGATAGAGAAACACCGGCACGATCAGCAGCATCGCGATCAGTCCGTTGCGCAGCGTGCCTTCGCCCTGCAGGTTCGCGCCCGCGCCGACATAGACGAGGTTCGCGTAGCCGCAGATCGAGCCGGCAACGAGCAACCATGTCGGGCAGCGGAACGGCCGATCCCAGTTGCCGCGGTCCATCCGGTGGATCCAGCCCGACTGAAGATTCAGGAATACGAACAGCATGTAGCAGACGTTCGAGATCGACAGCACCGTCATGTAGTCCGACATCATCAGCAACACGAGGTTGAAGCCGAGATCGGTCCACATCGCGCGCGTGGGCGAGCCGTGCTCGTTCACGTGCGACAGGTACTTCGGCAGCCAGCCGTCGACCGATGCCTGGTACAGCGTGCGCGACGAGCCCATCATCGACGTCATCACGATCAGCAGGATCGACAGCATCAGCATCACGACGACCGCGTTCGCGACCCACGCGCCGCCGCCGACGATCTTCGCCATCGCGGCCGCGACGCCGGTGCCGTCGCCGATCGACGGATCGAGCATCGCGTGCGTGCCGAGCGCACCCTGGAACGCCATCGGCACGAGCGTCATCACGACGAGGCACAGCGCGCCCGACCAGAAGATCGCCTTGGCGGTATCGCGACGCGGGTCGCGGAATTCGCGCGTGTAGCAGACGGCCGTCTCGAAACCATACGACGCCCAGCCGGCCATGAACATCGCGCCGAGCGCCATCGTGACGCCCTGCCCGTTCCACGAGCCGAACGTCGCGGTCGTGAGATTGCCCTGTGCGTCGTGACCGAGCGGCAGCAGCGGAAGCAGGTTCGACATCGGCACGTCGCCCGTGACGAACGGCACGATGCCGACGATCAACAGCGGCGTGAGCGACGCGATGCCGAGAATGCGCTGCGTGCGCGCCGCCTTCGATGCACCGCTGTGTTGGAGCTTGAACGTGATGAGAAGCAGGATCGTCGCGATGATGAACGTCGCATTGATCCGCAGGGACAGACCCGGCTTGATGAACCCGAGATCCGCAACCTTGAGCTGCCAGTGCAGCACCGCCGCATCGGCGGGAAAGAGACTCGTGAGCGCATAGCTCGCCGCGAGGCCGCAGCCGAGCGCGAGCATCGGCGACCACGCGAGCCAGTTGCACCACACGGAAACCGGGGCAATCAGCTTGCTGTAACGGACCCAGCCGATCGCGCCATATACGGACGCGCCGCCCGATTTATGGGGAAATAGCCCCGATATTTCCGCATAAGTCGCGCTCTGAATCAGCCCCATCGTGATCGCGGCGATCCAGATCGCCCACGCGGGCTGGCCGATCGTCGCGCATACGCCGCCGATCGTGAACAGCACGCCTGCCGGCACGCCGCTCGTTACCCAAAAAGCGTCTTTCCAAGTCAGGCCACGATGCAGCGTGTGGCCCGTCGAATCATGTGAGATGGTTGCCTCAACATCACTGGTGCTGTTCGCACGCAGTCCTGCCTGACTCATCCAATTCCTCCTGTGATGACTCCGCACAAGGGCCGTAGTGTAACAACTTACCGGCTTTCTTGCAGAATCAAAAAAATAATTCCGGGATATGATCGCATCGCAGTGCAATTATTTCGCTATCCTGCCGATCAATCCCGGACTGTCTCTTCGTCTTTTTATTGCGGCGAATCGTCGCGGCTTATTGCACGCCTTCCGTCCACGAATTCACGCGGTCCGCATGCGCTGCAATCCATGCATCGGCAGCCGCTTCCGGCTTCGAGCCGTTCTGGATCGCGAGCATCACGCTGTCGATCTCGCCCGGCTTCCACTGGAATTTTTTCAGGAACGCAACGACCGGCTTGGCCTTCGTTTCGAGCTGCGGGTTCACGACACTGTCGACGTGCTCCGCGCCGCCGAACACCTTCTTCGGGTCCTCGAGGAAGCGCAGCTTCCACTTCGCGAACATCCAGTGCGGCGCCCAGCCGGTCACGATCACCGGCTTGTTCGCGCCGACCGAGCGCGACAGCTCGGCCGTCATCGCGCTGCCCGAGCTCGGCATCAGCGTGTAGTTCAGGCCGTAGTTCTTGATCGCTTCGTCGGTCTTGCGCATCACGCCCGCGCCCGCATCGATGCCGACGATCCGGCCGCCGAAGCTGCCTTTTTCGGCATTCAGGTCGTCGATGCTCTTCGCCTTCACGTAGTCGGGGACGATCAGGCCGATCTTCGCGTCGGGAAAGTTCGCGCCGAGGTCGACGACCTTGCTCTTGTACTCGCCCCAGTAGGAACCGTGCGTGACGGGCAGCCACGCGGACAGCGTCGCGTCGAGGTCACCGCGCGCGACGCCCTGCCACATGATGCCGGCAGCGACCGGCACGAGCTTCACCTCATAGCCGAGTTTCTTCTCGATCACGCGCGCCGCGACGTTCGACGTCGCCACGCTGTCGTCCCAGCCTTCGACGTAACCGATCTTCAGCGTGGGCTTCGTATCGGCGAGCGCCGATGCGCTCAGTGCCACCATCGCCGACAGTGCGCCGGTCCACATCAGTTTTCCGAACAGCTTCATGGTCGATCTCCTTGAAATGCGCACCGTGCGCGTTGTCTCTCTAGGTTCTTCAACCACAAATCCGCGGTATCGTTGTTTTCCGACGGATGCTTGTCCGGACGCGACGCGCCCGGACAGCCGATGGCGAGTTTCGACTACTTGTCGATCACGAGATCCGACAGCGGCTTGCTGCAGCACAGCAGCACCATCCCCTGGTCGATCTCGCGCTGGCGGATGCCGCCGTTGTGCTTCATTTCAACCTGCCCCGACACGAGCTTCACCTTGCAGGTGCCGCACATGCCCTGCGTGCACGAGGCCGGCAGCCGCACGCCGGACTGGCGCGCCGCATCCAGCACGTGCTGCTCCGAGCCGCATGAAATCTCGCGATTGCTCTTTGCGAAGCTGACCGTGTACTGCTTCGTATCGGTGTCGGCGCCTTCGGCGGACGGGGCAAGATCGGCGAGCAGCTCGTCGCTTGCGGTCTGCGCGAGCGTTTCGAACGAGAAGCTCTCCTCGTGATACTGCTTGCGATCGAAGCCGGCTTCGTCGAGCAGGTCGCGCACGGCCTTCATGTACGGCGCGGGGCCGCACGTGAAGATCTCGCGCTCCATGAAATCCGGTGCGATCAGCTTCAGCAGCGGCAGCGTCAGGAAGCCCGTGACGCCCGGCCAGTTGGTGCGTGCGCCGACGCGCTCGACGACGAACGACGTGCGGAAATTCGTGTGGTTCGACGCGATCAGGTCGAGCTCGCGCGCGAAGATGATGTCGTCCGGCGTGCGTGCGCTGTGCACGAACAGGATGTCGCGATCCTCGGCGAGATCGTGGTGCGCGCGGCTCATCGACATCAGCGGCGTGACGCCCGAGCCCGCCGACAGGAACAGGTACTTGCGCGCCGGATGTCGTGCGCACGTGAATTCGCCGGCCGGGCCGAGTACGCGCACCGGCGCACCCGGCTGCAGGTTGTCGTGCAGCCAGTTCGACACCTTGCCGCCCGGCACGCGCTTCACCGTGATCGACACCGTGTGCGGCCGCGCGGGCGACGACGAGATCGTGTAGCAGCGGTTGATCGTTTCGCCGTCGATGTCGAGCTCGAGCGTGAGGAACTGCCCGGGCTCGAACGAGAACGAGCGGCCCTGCGGCGAACGGAAGAAGAAACTCTTCACGTCGTGCGTTTCCTGCCGCACATGGCAACACACCAGCGTTTCCTCGACGTCGCTCGTCCAGCGCTCGGGAAGGGCGTTCCAGAACGCCGGGCGTGTGACCCGGCTGTCCACCGGCTCGAAATTGGCCGCATCTCGCATCATCTGTAACTCCGCTTCAGTGCTGGGTACTACGCGCCGGTTTTTTCGGCGAGCCGGCCGATGTACCAGGCCGAGAATTTTTCGACGAGACCTTCCGTGAACGGCGAATACGGGCCCGGCTCGTACGCGCTGCTGGTCGCGCCGCGCTGCGAGAACTCGACGAGCGCGCGATCCTGGTCGTTCGTGGCGTTCCACACGGCCGTGAGGTTCTTCACGTCGTAGTCGATGCCTTCCTTCGCGTCCTTGTGCACGAGCCACTTCGTGCGCACGAGCGTCTTGCCGGCCGACAGCGGGATCACCGAGAACGTCACGATGTGATCGCTCATGAAGTGGTGCCACGAGTTCGGCTGCGTCCAGAACGACAGCCCGCCGAGGTCGGCCTTGTCGAAGCCGCCGAGCAGCTTCTTCGACGCGACCTTCGCGTCGAGCGTCTGCGATTCGCCGTGGCGATCGAGCGGCAGGCGCTGCGTGCGGAAACCCGTCACGTCGAGCAGCTTCTCGATCTCGGCGGACGGCAGGCCCATCTCGGCCCACTCCTTGCCGCGCCGCACGCAGGTTTCCGCAAACGCATCCATGCCTTCCGCGTTGGCGTCGGAACGCTGGTAGCCGAAGCCGTATTCGTACAGCGAGATGGTGAGCTCCGGATGGTTCGCGACGCAGTGATAGCACTCGCGGTTGTTCTCCATCGTGAGCTTCCAGTTGCCTTCCTCGATGATGTCGATCTGCGCGGCGATCTTCGTGTTCGGCAGGTCGTGCGGCAGCAGGTACGGCTCCATCTCGGCGCGCAGCTGCGCGAAATCGACCGGCGGCTCGTCGGCGAGGCAGATGAAGATCAGGCCCGCGAGGTTCTCGACGTGGACCGACTTCAGGCTGTGCTTGCAGCGGTCGAACTTCTCGCCCATGTGCTCGGCGAACATCAACTGGCCCGTCAGGTTGTAGGTCCAGCTGTGGTACGGGCACACGATGTTGCCGACCGAGCCCTTGTCCTCGTTGCACAGGCGCGCGCCGCGGTGACGGCACACGTTGTGGAACGCGCGGATCGCCATGTCGTCGTCACGCACGATCAGGATCGAATCGCTCCCCAGCTCCACGGTCACGTAGTCGCCCGGCTCGGGAATGTCCGGCTCGACCGCCACCTGGATCCAGTGCTGGCGGAAAATCGCCTCCATGTCGAGCGCGAAGATGTCCTCGCTCGTGTAGAACGGCGCTTCGAGGCTGTAACCTTCCTTGCGCCGCTCGATCAATGCACGAATGTCTGCCGATACTTTCATCGTTTGCTCCGGATTCCTTGCATCCCTGGGTTCTTGCCGACAGGCATCAAAATCAGTAGTCGATGAGCTGATGCTCGCGCAAATACGCGAGGATCACTTGTGCTTTTTCGACCGAACTCCCTTCATTTACGACGTTGCCGCCACGGCTTTCGGTCGTCGTCGCGGACAGCATCCGGGCATGCCCGGAGCGCTTCTCGGCGGCGACCAGCTTTACGGGTTTACGCTCGACCGGGCCGACCGTCCACGCGGCCGCGTCGGCGTCCGCGCCGGGCGCCGCGAGCGCGGGCCGGATCGCGCCGGCGCGCAGCCGCGCATACGCATAACGCGGCTCCGCATTCGCGAGCGGATGGACGGCGACGACGGCCGGCAGTGCCGCGTCCACGCGCCGCCGCAGCCCTTTCGGCAAAAATTGCCGGACCGCCGCACGGCCGCCCTCGACCGTCACGTCGACGGCCGAGCCGACCAGCGGATAGCCGAGCGCCGCGGCGATGCGATACGGCAGCATGCCGGTGTCGTACGCGCCCTCGGCGCGCGTGCCGGTCAGCACAAGGTCGTAGCCGTCGATACGCGCGGCGAGCGCATGCACGGCATCGTCGCCGTCGCGGCAGGCCAGCACCTCGACCTCCCGTGCGCCGAGCGCGAGATATTCGGCAAGCGCCGCGTTCGCGGGATCGCCGGCATGGATCACGTCGAGCGTCGCGCGATGCCGCTCGGCGAGCTGGCGGCCGGTTTCGAGCGCGGCCGCGTCGTTGCGGCTGTAGCGCGCGACGCCGCTGACCGGATGACGGCCGACGGACACGAGCACCGCGATGCGTTGCAAGGGACGGGGGGCGTTCATGCGGCGACTCCTTCCGGTTCACGGGTGCCGACCGCGGCCGGCGATTCTCCACGCGCGGCGCGCGCGGCCTGCACCTGCTCGATCAGCGCGGCGATCGTCCCCTGCGCATCGCCGACCACCGTCAGGTTCGCGCGTTTCGCGATCGGTGCGCTGCCGTCGAGGTTCACCGCGATCACGTGGCGGCAGTCCTTGATCCCCTGCAGGTGCTGCACCGCGCCCGAGATGCCGAACGCGATGTACACGCTCGCCTCGACCGTCTTGCCGGTCGCGCCGACCTGCTTGTCGCGCGTGAAGTGACCGTTGTCGACCGCGACGCGGCTCGCGCCGATCGCCGCGCCGAACACGCCGGCCAGCCGCTCGAACGCGCCGATGTCGGATACGCCGTTGCCGGCCGACACGATGAAATCGGCTTCCTCGAGCGCGACCTGGGCCGCGTCGATTTCATCGAGGCCGAGATCGCGATACGGCTGGGCGGCGTCATGGGCCGGGCGGATGAAGTCGGCAGCGAGACGCTCGCCCGCGCCGACGAACGGCAGCTTCGCGTCGACCGCGTTCTGCGCGAGCAGGACCACGTCGGGCAGCGCACGGGTGGCGAAGGCGCGCCCGGCCTGCGCATACGCGCCGACATGCTTCGCGTCGATCTCGACGACATGGGTCGCGACGCTCGCGCCGGCGGCCGCCGCGTAACGCCGGCCGAGATCGCCGTCGCCCGTCGCGTTGTCGGGCACGAACACGTGTTTCGGCGCGAGTGCGGCCACACAGGCCTGCAATGCTTGCAGTTCGCTTTCGGGATCGAACGCGCGGCGATCGAAGCCGGTCAACTCGAGCAGCTTGTCGACGCCCAGTTCGGCCACGTCGTCCTTCAGTTCGCCGAACGCGAGCAGCGCGACTTCGGTCTGGGCATCGGCGAGCAATGCGGCGGCGGCGATCGCCTGCCGCGAATGATCGTCGAGCGCGCCCCGCTCACCGTGCGCGACCACCAGCATCACGTGCTTCGGGTCCTGCACCGCGCGGCGCGGCTTCGCGGCGGCTGCGCCATGTCCGTGCGCCGACCAGTGCGCGGCGCTCGCATCGGCGCTGCCTTCCTCGCCGAGCGTGATGCGCTTCAGGCCCGCGGCCGTGATGATGAACGGCCGGCGCGGATCGATTCGTTTGATCGTGTTCATCGATTCACTCCAGCGAGGCGGCGACGAGTTCGGCCACGTCGAGCACGTCGGGGCGCGGGCCCACGACGCCTTCGAGCATCGCCGTGCAGTTCGGGCATGCAACCGCGACCACGTCCGCGCCGATCGTGCGCGCGTCGGCGATGCGGATGTCGGGGATGCGCTGCTTGCCGGGGATGTCGGTCAGCGGCGCACCGCCGCCACCGCCGCAGCAGCGGCCGCGCATGCCGTTGCGCTCCATCTCGACGACCTGGATGCCGATCGTCTTCAGCAGCTTGCGCGGCGCTTCCGTCTCGCCGTTGTAGCGGCCGAGGTAGCACGGGTCGTGATACGTGGTGCGCTTCTCGCGCAATGCTTCGACGGCCTTCGGCGCGATCTTGCCGCTGTCGGCCAGTTCGGCGAGATACGTCGTGTGATGCTTGACCGTCACGCGCAGCCCGAGCGCGCGGTATTCGTTGCGCAGGCTGTGCATCACGTGCGGGTCGGCCGTCACGATCTGCTTGTACGACAGCGTGCCGAGCGTGCCGATCAGGCGCTTCGCCATCTGCTGGAACGTCGCTTCGTCGCCGAGGCGGCGTGCGACGTCGCCCGTGTCGGTTTCGGTCGAGCCGAGCACCGCGTAGTCGACGCCCGCCTTGTTCAGCACCTTGACGAACGCGCGCAGCGTGCGCTGGTAGCGCATGTCGAACGCACCCTCACCCGCGACGAACAGCACGTCGACCGGCTTGCCGGGCTGCGCGACGGGCGCGCTCAGGTCGACCGACCAGTCGTAGCGCGCGGCCGTGTCGTAGCCGCCCATCGTGCCCGTCTCGCGCAGGTTCGCGAGCACTTCCTGGCCCTTGCCCGGCACCGTGCCGTGCACCAGCGTGCGGTTGCGGCGCATGTCGACGATCGCGTCGACGTGCTCGATCAGCATCGGGCATTCCTGCACGCATGCGCGGCAGGTCGTGCACGACCACAGCGTCTGCTCCTCGATCAGGCCGGACACGATCGGGCCGTTCGGCTCGCCGCGATGCTGGCCGACCGCGAGGCCCGGCGAAGGACTGCCCGCGTACGCCGCATCGGTGCCGCCCGCCATCCCGACGACGAGGTCCTGGATCAGCTTCTTCGGGTTCAGCGGCTGGCCCGACGCGAACGCGGGGCACGCTGCTTCGCACTTGCCGCACTGCACGCACGCGTCGAAGCTCAGCAGCTGGTTCCAGCGGAATTCGACCGGCTTCTCGACGCCATACTCCTGATGCTCGATGTCCGGCAGCTTCAGCGCGGTCGGCGGCGTGGCCGTGCCGTTGCCCGTGAACGATTCACGGGTGGCCGCGAAGCGTTCCTGGCGCGGGTGGAAGGCAAGGTGCAGCAGGCCGGCGATCGCATGCTTCATCGGGCCGCCCTTCGCGGCGCCGACCGTCATCGTGAATGCGCCGACGCCGATCAGCAGCGCGCAGAGCACCGCGAACGCGCCCGACATCGCGCCGGTCGGCACCAGCATGAACAGCACGAGGCCGAGCGCGAACGAGCCGAGCAGCCAGGGCAGCGTATTCCACGGGCCTTTCGACAACCGTGCGGGCACGTCCTTCGCCGCGCGCCGGCGCCACACGAACACCGCACCGACCAGCATCGCGAGCGCCGCGAGGAAGATCAGCTTGTCGAGCCACGGCGAGTAGATCGCGAGGCCGTAGTTGATGAACACCAGCGCGAGCGCGCCGATCGCGCCGCCGGCCGTCGCGACGTGGGTCTTCGCGATGTACGGATCGCGGGCGACCACGTGGTGCAGGTCGACGAAATAACGCTTCGGGATCGCGAACAGGTTCGCGACGCCGAACGCGCCGGGCGCCGTGGCGCGGCCGAGCCGCCAGTATGACGAGCGCTTCGCGACCGCGAACGCGAGCCCCGCCACCGACAGCCACAACAGGGCGGTAATGAGGAAGGACGGGTTCATCGTTTAGAAATCCTTCACGAGACGCAGCGAGTCGTAGATCGCACCGTGGACGTTGTGCATCGAGATGCAGTCGCCGACACGGAACAGCAGGAAACGGCCGTTGCCGAGTTCTTCCGACAGGCACGGCTGCGGCTCGGCCGCGAACAGCGTGTGCGGATCGATCTGGCCGCGGTTCACCGATTCCGGCTTGAGCTTCCAGTACAGCTCGTCGTTCGGCGACGAACCGTTCTCGATCACCACCTGGTCGACGGCACGCTCTTCGAGTTCTTCCGTGTACTCGTTGCGCAGCACGGCGATCAGCTTGCCGTCCTCTTCATAGACGCGATCGAGCATCGTGTTCGGCGTCGGGATCACGCCGAACGCATACAGCCGGCGATAGAAGATCGGGAACGTCGTGCCGCCGCAATCGTCGGCGACCTTCACGTCCGGCGTGACGACCTCGACCTTCGAGCCGCGGCTCGCCATGAAGTCGGCCACGCCCGCGCCGGCATGCGTGCTCACGCCGTCGAACAGCAGCACGTTCTGCTTCGGCTCGACCTTGCCGGTCAGGATGTCCCACGAGCTGACGGCGAGGCCCTCGGCCACGCCCCAGCCCGGCACCTGCCACGTGAAGCTCGACCCGCCCGTCGCGAGCACGACGATGTCCGGCTTCTCGGCCATGATCATCTTCTCGTCGGCGGCCACGCCGAGGCGGCGATCGACGCCGAGGCGCTTCGTTTCCATGTCGAACCAGCGGATGATCCCCGACATCTGTTCGCGCTGCGGCGCCTTCGCGGCGATCATCACCTGGCCGCCCACTTCGGCGTTCTTCTCGAACAGCACCACGTCGTGGCCGCGCAGCTTCGCGACGCGCGCCGCCTCGAGGCCCGCCGGGCCCGCGCCGACCACCACGACCTTGCGTTTCGGGCCGCGCGACTTCTCGATGATGTGCGGCATCGTCGCTTCGCGCGACGTCGCGGCGTTTTGAATACACAGCACGTCGAGGCCGTTGTACTGGCGGTCGATGCAGTAGTTCGCGCCGACGCACTGCTTGATTTCGTCTTCGCGGCCGTCGCGGATCTTGATCACCATGTGCGGATCGGCGATCTGCGCGCGTGTCATGCCAACCAGGTCGATCATGCCGGTCGCGAGCAGGCGCTCGGCCTGGCCCGCGTCGCGGATGCTCTGCGCATGCATCACCGGAATCTTCACGACCGACTTGATGCCGGCCGCCAGGTGCACGAACGGCTCCGGCGGGAGTGCCATCGGCGGCATGCAGTTCGCGATCGTGTTGTGCGTGTCGCCGCCCGAGCCGACCACGCTCAGGTAATCGATCAGGCCCGTCTCCGACATCGCCTGCGCGATTTCCTTCAGCGCTTCGTGATCGAGGCCGTCCTCGTGGAATTCGTCGCCGCACATGCGCAGGCCGACGCAGAAATCCTTGCCGACCGCCTCGCGCACGGCCGTCAGTACTTCGATACCGAAGCGCAGGCGGTTTTCCAGGCTGCCGCCCCATTCGTCGGTGCGGTGGTTCGAACGCTTGCTCCAGAACTGGTCGATCAGGTGCTGGTGGGCAGCCGAGATTTCGATGCCGTCCATGCCGGCCGCCTTCACGCGCTTCGCGGCCGCCGCGAAATCGCCGATGATGCGGCGGATTTCCTCGATCTCGATGATCTTCGCGTTACCGCGGTGCACGGGTTCGCGCACGCCCGACGGCGACATCAGGTGCGGCCAGTGCTCGCCGTGGAACGACGAGCGGCGGCCCATGTGCGTCGCCTGGATCATGATCTTCGCGCCGTGCTTGTGCATCGTGTCGGCAAGACGCGTGAGCGGATCGATGATCTTGTCGGTCGACAGGTTCACCGATTTCCACCAGCCCTGCGGGCTGTCGATCGACACCGGGCTCGACCCGCCGCAGATCGCAAGGCCGACGCCACCCTTCGCCTTCTCTTCGTAGTAGCGGATATAGCGGTCGCCCGGCAGGCCGCCCGGCTCGGCATACACCTCCGCATGCGCGGTGCTGACGATCCGGTTGCGCAGCGTCAGCTGGTTCAGCTGCATGGGTTTGAACAGGTGGGGATAACGCATCGCTGGCGACCTCTGGCGTTCGAATGTCTCGTGTTGCGGGTGTTGTTCTGCTTCAGTGAATCAATGCGTCAGTGCGCGATCGGCGACACTTCGAAGATGCAGTGGTCGTGATGCTCGGCCGCGCACTGCACTTCCTTCGAGAACGCGCGCGGCGCGCCCTTGCCTTCCGGCGTCGTGTCGTTGACCCAGTCCATCGCGCCCGCGAACCAGCCCGCGAACATGTAGCAGAGCTTGCCTTCCTTGCCCGGCTGCTGGAGCACGAACGACGAGTGGCGCAGCTCGATCTTCGCGCGCGCGCTGGCCGGATCGGCCTCGATGATCGAGAACAGGCCCCAGCCGCGCTGCGACAGGCGCTTCAGGTAGTGCTCGAACACGGCCATGCCGGTCAGGCCGTGCAGCTTCGCTTCCTTGTCGCACCAGTGGTAAGCGGACTTGTAGCCGGCCTTGTAGAGGATCTCGGCATACGCTTCGACGCCGAGCGCTTCCTCGACCGCAACGTGGTTGTTCGTGAAGAAGTGGCGCGGCACGTACAGCATCGGCAGCGCGTCGGTGGTCCAGACGCCGGTATCGGGATCGACGTTGATCGGCAGTTGCGGTTGCATCGTGAAGACTCCGTGAGGAAATGGGTCGCGCGGCTCAATGCGCGGGCGCGACATCGTCCGCGTGCCCGCGCGGCTTGCGCGGGCACGTCCCGATTTTTGTTGTTGAATCGCTGCGGGTGAGGCGGTCCGGCGTTTGCAGCGCTTACGCGCCCCACACGTCCTTGAACACGCGCACCCAGTTCTCGCCCATGATCTTGCGGATGCGCGACTCCTTCCAGCCGTGGCGTTCCATCGCGGCAGTCAGGTTCGGGAATTCGCCGATCGTGCGGATGCCGTCGGGGTTGATCACCTTGCCGAAGTTCGTCAGCTGGCGATAACGTCCCTTGTCATGCGTCAGCATGTCGAAGAATTCCTTCGCGTAGTCCTGCGTGAAATCCGTGCCGATGCCGACCGCGTCCTCGCCGATCAGGTTCACGACGTAGTCGATCGCCTCGATGTAGTCGTCGATGTTCGCCTCGATCCCGCGCTTCAGGAACGGCGCGAACATCGTCACGCCGACGAAGCCGCCCGCGTCGGCGATCTCCTTCAGCTGTTCGTCGCTCTTGTTGCGCGGATGCTCCTTCAGGCCCGACGGCAGGCAGTGCGAATAGCACACCGGCTTCTTCGAGAACGCGATCGCTTCCGACGACGTGTTGCCGCCCACATGCGACAGGTCGACCATGATGCCGACGCGGTTCATCTCGGTGATCACTTCGCGGCCGAAGTCCGACAGGCCGCCGTCACGCTCGTAGCAGCCGGTGCCGACCAGGTTCTGCGTGTTGTAGCAGAGCTGCACGACGCGCACGCCCATGTCGGCGAACGCCTCGATGTAGCCGATGTTGTCCTCGAACGCATGCGCGTTCTGGAAGCCGAGGATCACGCCGGTCTTGTCTTCCTTCTTCGCGCGGAAGATGTCTTCCGTCGTGCGCACCAGCGTCAGCAGCTCGCTGTTGTCGCGGATCTTCTTCTTCATCACGCCGATGTTGTCGACGGTCTTCGTGAAGTTCTCCCAGACCGACACCGTGCAGTTCGCGGCCGTGATGCCGCCGCGGCGCATGTCTTCGAACACCGGCTTCTCGAACTTCGAGATGTTCAGACCGTCGATGATGATGCTGTCTTGATGCAGCGTGCCCATGAGTGGCTCCAGTATTGTCGGGTCGGTCGGATCAATAGATCGGGAAGCGTTCGCACAACGCGAAGATCTCGCGGCGCACGCGCTGTTCGGTGGCGTGGTCGCCTTCCGGGTTCGCGCGCAGCGCGTCGAACACTTCCAGGATCAGGCGGCCCACCTCGCGGAACTCCGCGACGCCGAAGCCGCGCGTCGTGCCGGCCGGCGTGCCGAGGCGGATGCCCGACGTGACGGTCGGCTTCTCGGTGTCGAACGGAATGCCGTTCTTGTTGCAGGTGATGCCCGCACGCTCCAGCGCCTGCTCGACCGGCGCGCCCTTCAGGCCCTTCGGGCGCAGGTCGACCAGCAGCAGGTGGTTGTCGGTGCCGCCGGTCACGAGATCGACGCCGCCCGCCTTCAGCACTTCGCCGAGCGCCTGGGCGTTCGCGAGCACGTTGTCGATGTAAGTCTTGAAGTCCGCATGCAGCACTTCGCCGAACGCCACCGCCTTGCCGGCGATCACGTGCATCAGCGGGCCGCCCTGCAGGCCGGGGAACACGGCCGAGTTGATCTTCTTCGCGATGTCCTCGTCGTTGGTCAGCACGAAGCCGCCGCGCGGGCCGCGCAGCGTCTTGTGGGTGGTCGACGTGACGACGTGCGCATGCTCGACCGGGTTCGCGTGGCGGCCCGCGGCGATCACGCCGGCGATGTGCGCCATGTCGACCATCAGCTTCGCGCCGACGCTGTCGGCGATCGCGCGGAAGCGCGCGAAGTCGAGCGCGCGCGGGTATGCCGAGAAGCCGGCGATGATCAGGTTCGGCTTGTGTTCGTGTGCGAGCGCTTCGACCTGGTCGTAGTCGATCAGCATCGTGTCGCGGTTCACGCCGTACTGGACCGCGTTGAACCACTTGCCCGACAGCGCCGGCTTCGCGCCGTGCGTCAGGTGGCCGCCGGCATCCAGCGACATGCCGAGCACCGTGTCACCCGGCTTGGCCAGCGCGAGCATGACCGAACCGTTCGCCTGCGCGCCCGAGTGCGGCTGCACGTTCGCATAACCGGCATTGAAGATCTGCTTGACGCGCTCGATCGCCAGCGCCTCGACTTCGTCCGCGAACTCGCAGCCACCGTAGTAGCGCTTGCCGGGATAGCCTTCCGCGTACTTGTTGGTCAGCACCGAGCCTTGCGCCTCGAGCACGGCACGCGACACGATGTTTTCCGACGCGATCAGCTCGACCTGCGACTGCTGACGCTCGAGTTCCTTCAGGATGGCGCTGCGCACCGGCGCGTCGCGCTCGGCAAGGGACTGCGAGAAGAAAGGCTGGGTGTTCGACATAGTGCGTCCGTGACGAAGAATAAGGGGCTGAAACCGAAGCTCAAGGCCCGCCCTGCCTGGGTTTCCCGCTCGTCCCGTACAAGGCTGCCGACGGCTCTATTCTTGTCGTTCGGATTTTCGGCGGATTGATGAATTTAGACGCGTTCTTTGCCTTTTCCGCCATCCGCGTCCGTTTTATACAAGTGACCGGTCGTGCTTTTTCGGATGACCAAGCAAATCGCCGTCGACGGTTCACCTATGAACAGGCACGCCGGCGGTGCGATTGCCGCCCGGTCGGGGTGCACTCCGTCACGAATACGGTGCAGTGCAGCATGCGGCTTTCAGCCATACAACGTATGGAGCTAGGGTTTAGCCGTATGGCACGCTTGTTGCGCTGGCTCACACAATACCGCAGCCCGATCCGTGCCCCGGGCCTATAGCTATTAGAGATTTCAGGAAGCTCCCCATGTCCCCCGACCGCACAGCGTCGCTGTCCCACTTCGCGTTCATGCCGTTACCGAATTTCACGATGATCGCGTTCACCAATGCGATCGAGGTGCTTCGGATGGCGAACTACCTGAGCGGCCAGCCGCTCTACCGCTGGTCGGTCATCAGCCCGGAAGGCGGCCCGGTCACCGCGAGCAACGGACTGACGGTCGATACGGGCCCGGCCGAATGCGTGGGGCAGCCCGACATCGTGTTCGTGTGCGGCGGCGTCGACGTGCAACGCGCGACCACGCCCGCCCATCTGTCGACGCTGCGCCGCTTCGCACGCGCGGGCATTCCGCTCGGCAGCCTGTGCACGGGCACCTATGCGCTCGCGAAGTCGGGGCTGCTCGCGGGCTACGCATGCGCGATCCACTGGGAGAACATGTCGGCGCTGAAGGAGGAGTTTCCGGATACGCGCTTCCTGAAGGAACTGTTCGTGATCGACCGTGACCGCATCACGTGCACGGGCGGCGTCGCGCCGCTCGACATGATGCTGAACCTGATCGCCGCGCGCGTGGGCACCGCGCGCGTCACGCAGATCGCCGAGCAGTTCATCGTCGAACACGTGCGCGACACGAGCGCGCAGCAGCGCATGCCGCTCGTCGCGCGCCTCGGCTCGGCGAACAAGTCGCTGTTCGAAGTGATCTCGCTGATGGAGAACAACATCGAGGAGCCGCTGTCGCGCGAGGAGCTCGCGCGGCTCGCGAACATGTCGCAGCGGCAACTGCAGCGCCTGTTCCGCGAACACCTCGGCATGACGCCGACGCACTACTACCTGACGCTGCGGCTGCGCCGCGCGCGCGAACTGCTGCTGCAGACCGACATGTCGATCATGCACATCACGATGGCGTGCGGGTTCCAGTCGGCGTGCCATTTCAGCAAGAGCTATCGCGACGCGTTCGGCGTCGCGCCGACCCGCGAACGCCGCAAGCAGGTCGCGCCGCTCGCGCAAGGTGCGGCGAGCGCCAGCCCCGCCTTTCCGGCGCACGTGCTGCACGCGTGAGCGTCGCTGTGATTGATGCATGAAAAAAAACGGCCTCAAAGGCCGTTTTTTTCTTGCGCTTACGATCCCCACACCTGCATTTCGTACAGCGAGTAACCCCACTGCGTTGCGCGTTTCGTGCCGAGCATCCGCACGTAACGACCGCTGCCGTTGAGATTCGGCAGCGTGACGTGGGTATATGTACCGCCGTTGCTCGTCGAATAGATCGTCGTCCAGTTGACGTTGTCGTTCGACGTCTGGATCTGATAAACGAGCGCGCCCGCATCCCAGTACAGATCGACGTGATCGATGCGCTTCACCGCGCCGAGATCCACGGAGATCCATTGCGAACCGGCACCGGCGCCTTCCGGCGAATCCCAGCGCGTGCCCGTGGTGTTGCCGTCGAACGCCTTGTCCGGCGTGAGCGACGCGTTGTAGCTCGCCGATGCAGCGGCCGGATGCCCCTGCGACAGCAGCACCGGCTGCGCGCCGGCCGGGCCGCCGTAATAGCTCGCCCCGAGCTTGGCCTTCGTCGTGTCGGCATTCACGCCGAATTGCGACAGGCTCCAGCGCTGGCCGGTCGTCACGTCACCGACGTAGAGCTGATAACCGCCCGCCGTCGTCGACGAGAAGAACACGTAGTTCGTGCCGTTCACCGGAGCCGGATCCGAGTTGTTGCTCACGCAGTCGTTGATCGGCAACGCGTTCGGCGTCGATGCCGGGTCGGCGGTTTTCGTATAGATCTGGTCGGCCTGGCCGCTGTCTTTCCAGCGCGCGTAGAACACCATGCCGTCCGCACGCACGATCGGGTAGTACGTCTGCAGCCCGGCCGGATTGTCGAACGTCGCGGTCGCGCCGGTCGCGAGCGTGCGCTTCATCAGCCCCATGTTCGCGCCGGTGCCCGTCGCGTAGTACACGGCGCTCGAATCGGGCGCGAGATACGGCATCGAATACTCGGCGCCGGCCGGCGCGTTCGTCAGGCTCACGAGCGACGTGAACACCGGGCCCGCGCTCGTGTACGACAGCGTCGCCTGCTTGACGTCACCGTTCTGCTTGAACACAAGCGTCTTGCCGTCGGCGCTGAACTTCGGATCCTCGTTGCGCGTGGCACCGGTGCTGTTCGTCAGGTTGACGGGCGGCGTGCCGGCGCCGAGCTGCAGCATGAACACGTTCCATGCGCCGTTGCTGATGCCCATGAACGCGAGCCACTTGCCGTCGGGGCTGAACACGCCGTTCATCGGATCGGTGATACCCCACGTGCTCTTGCTCAGTTGCGTCAGCGTATGGGCCGAGAAGTCGTAGAGGAACAGCTGGCTCGTGCCGTCGCCGTACTTCACGTAGCTGTGATAGACGAGCTTGCCGGTCAGTGCGGCGGGGAACGTCGCGTTCGGCTGGGCGGGGGGATTGCTGATGCAGGCGGCCGTTGCGATGCCGCTCGACAGGTTGAGGGCGATGCCGGCCGCGAGGCCGGCGACGAGAGTCTTCAATTTCACGCTGAATGTTTCCGGGCAAGGTTGTGACGCCGCAGAAAAGATCCCGCGCAGGATGTGCGCGGGCCAGGAGTCCGCCGTCGGGCAGCGTCGATTCCGGTCGGTCGGACATCGGGAACGCGGATTGCTCGAGAGCATGCCGGCTTGTCAGACGAAAGAAAAGAATCAGAGCCCGACAAAAACATGCGGATCAGCAATTGGGGGCGCGCTTGCACGCGACGGGTGCCGTGCTACTCTTTTTTCGGCAAGGCCCCGATCGGGCGGAGGGCTGGCATGAAGCGATACGCTGTGCTCGCACGAACGATCGCCGACGCAATCCACCGCGGCGACCTGCCGCCCGGTGCGCGCATCCCCACCGTGCGCATGGCCTGCCGCGTGTATGGCGTGAGCCCGTCCACCGTGTTTCGCGCGTATTACGCGCTCGAAGGCGAGGGCCTGATCGTCGCGCGGGCGCGATCCGGTTATTTCGTTGCGAACCTCGAAGACAAGCACGTGCGGTTCGCCCGCGATCCGCCGCGCAAGCCGGCCGCCGAGCCAACCGGCGGCGACGATGTGCTGTTCCGCCTGCTCGACTCGCTCAAACGCGACGAGATCGTTCCGCTCGGCTCGGCCTTCGCCAGTTATTCCCTGTTCCCGATGAGCAGCCTGTGGCGCGCGATGGCGTCGGCGGCCCGCAACATGGATCGCACGGCGCTGCTGTCCGGCTTGCCGCCCGGCTATGACACGCTGCGCCGCCAGATCGCGCTGCGCTACCTGAACGCAGGCGCGGCGTTGCCGATGGACGAGATCGTCATCACGACCGGCGCGCTCGAAGCGCTGACGCTCAGCCTGCAGGCACTGACCCGCCCGGGCGATATCGTCGCGATCGAGCGACCGGCATTCCACGCGGCCCTCGAGGCCGTGCAGCGCCTGCACCTGAAGGCCGTCGAGATTCCGGTCGACCCGCGCACCGGCCTCGATCTCGATGCGCTCGAAACGGCGCTCGACACGCATCCGGTGCGGGCATGCTGGTTCATGACGTCGTTCCACAACCCGACCGGCGCGACGCTGACCGACGAGCGCAAGCGCGAGCTGATCGACCTGCTCACGGCGCGCGGCGTACCGCTGATCGAGGATGACGTCTATGGCGAGCTGCATTTCGGAACGGCACCCACGCGCCCGGCCAAACTGTATGACGACAGCGGGCTCGTCCTGCATTGCGGTTCGTTCTCGAAATGCCTCGCGCCCGGGTTCCGGATCGGCTGGGTCGCGGCCGGACGCTACGTGCGGCAGATCCGTCAGGCAAGAGGCGTGAGCGCGCCGGCGGCCGACGTGCCCGCGCAGATGGCGCTTTCGAACTACCTGCGCGACGGTGCGTACGACCGCTTCCTGCGCAAGCTGCGCCGCAATCTCGCCGCGCACCAGGCGCAGATGCTGGCGGCCGTGCAGACGTATTTTCCGGACGGCACCGAAGTGTTCGCGCCGCGCGGCGGGTATTTCCTGTGGATCGAACTGCCGCCGCGCGTCGATGCGATGCACCTGTTCGACGATGCGATGGAAAACGGCGTCAGCATCGCGCCGGGGCCGATCTTTTCCGCAACCGGCGGATTCCGCCGCTTTCTTCGGCTCAATTACGGCCGGCCGTGGACACCGGCCGTCGAGCACGCGATGGAGACCATCGGGACGCTCGCGGCCCGGCAGCGGCAGGACGGATAGCACGAAACGTGCACGTCGCGATGCTCCTTTTTGCGCATTGCGTTTCACGCGCAGGCAGCCAAGAATGAAGCGGAAGGTAACCGCGGAAGAACGTGCTCCGCCCACCCGACGTCACGGAGAATCCCATGAGCAGCGCATGTGCACGACCGTCGGCAACGCACGGGCCGCCGGATTCCGGCTCGGGCCGATCGGTTGCCTTGCAGCACAGCGTCATGTCGACCGGCGAACGTTCGCCTCGTTGACGGCGCCTGCCCGCTTCCGGCGATGCGAGTCCTGCCCAATCGGACGTCCCGCGCACGCGACGACTGGCGCGCGATCCTGAACGCACGAGCCGACGCGCGGCGCACTGCCCGCTGCCGCTGCAGGGAATGCGGCTTCGTGGCCTTCCGCGCGCTCGAGTACTGCCCCGTTTGCGGCCAGTGGGACTGGCCGTTCGATCCGGTTCGCCGCACGCCGGACGACGCACGCACCACGCACGCGGTGCAGCGCTTCGATACGTGGTCGTCGCGCGTCACGCGGACGCTTCGCAACGCGGCATCCCGGCGGCCGCGCGCATCGAGCGCGCCGATCCTGAGCATCCTGACGCTCGTGCTGCTGGTCGGCGGCTACGTGATGGTCGACCGGACGTGCAATGCCGATCCGGTCTGTCGCGGCACGAACATATCGGGCGCGACGGCAAGCGATGCGGGTGCGTACGTGTCGAACGATCCCGAGCTGCCGGTCCTGCCGGCGCCCGCCTATCCGTTTCATTCGACTGACGGAACCCAGGTGGCGGCCGCGCGACAGCGCAGCCCGGATGTCGGCGAAGCTGCCGGACGAACCACAGTCGCGCGCGCCGCGCCGGCCAACCGTGCACCCGATCGGCCGCATGCCGCCGCCACGGTTCGGGTGGCCGACCTGAAAGCCGGTCGCAATGCCGCGCATCGCGCCCGCGTTTTCCACCGAGTGAGCGCGCACACCGCACACACCGCGCGTGCGCGACGCACCACCACCGCCAGCAATACGCAACTCGCCCAGCTCTATCGCGGCCACTGAGCGCGTACGCGCAATCCGTGCACGCGCTCGCGTCGATTCATTTTTCTAAACCGCCCCTCGCAAAACCTCGTTTGCGCCGCGACGCATGCGTGACGTTCAATGGGTCATTCGCCCGCGCCGGCGCGTATCGCGTTCCGGCCGCACACCCGATCCACCGAACGGAGCCGTCGATGAATGCACTACAGCTCGTGACCCTTGCTGCCATCTGGGGCGCGTCCTTCCTGTTCATGCGCATGGGTGCACCGGAATTCGGCGTGGTCCCGCTGATCGCACTGCGCGTCGCGATCGCGGCCGTGCTGTTGTCGCCGGTGCTGCGCAACGCGCAAGCGCGACAGGAATTCCGCTCGCACGTCGTGCCGCTGTTCGTCGTCGGCATCGCGAACTCGGCGCTGCCGTTCTGCCTGCTGACCTACGCGGCGCTGTTCGTGACGGCCGGCACCGATTCGATCCTGAATGCGACGACGCCGTTGTGGACCGCGATCGTCGCATTCGCATGGCTGCGTACACCGCTGACGAGACCCCAGGCGATCGGCCTCGCGCTGGGCTTTGCCGGTGTCGTCGTGCTCGCCGGTTCCGCGGTCGGCGCCGGCACGCCCGGCGCACCGCGCGCGATCGCCGCCGCGATGCTCGCGACGCTGTCGTATGGGTTCGCCGCGCATTACTCGAAGCGCAAGCTGGCGAATGTCAGGCCGTTCGTGTCGGCGTTCGGCAGCCAGTTGTTCGCGGCGGTCGCACTCGTGCCGCTCGCGCTGCCGATGTGGCCGCACGGCCCCGTTCACGCGTCCGCGTGGATCGCGGTGGTGCTGCTCGGCGCGATCTGCACGGCCGTCGCCTACCTGCTGTATTTCGGGCTGATCCGCAATGCGGGCGCGCAATATGCGGCGTCGGTCACGTTCCTGATCCCGATCTTCGGTGTCGTATGGGGCGCGATCTTCCTGCACGAGACGATCACCGTGCAGACGGTCGCCGGCTGCGCGATCATCCTGCTCGGCACCGCACTCGCGACCGGCAAGCTCAAGGGGTTCGCAACCGCCGCCGTGCGCGGGTCACGCCAGTAGATCGCGCGGGCCGTCGTCGCCACTGCCGATCTCGCTCGCGAGCCAGTCGCGAAACGCGGCGATCTTCCACTCGTGCCGGCGCGCTTCGCTGCACACGACGTAATAGGACAGTTCGGTCGGCCAGGGCCGTGCGAGCACGCGCACCAGCCGGCCGGCCGCGACTTCGTCCCGCGCATAGATGTCGCGCACCAGCGCGATGCCCTGCCCGGCGACCGCCGCCTTGATCAGCAGCGCATCCTCGCTGAAGCTCGCGCCGCGCGGCGCACGGGCATCCTCGATTCCCTGCGCGCGCAGCCACAGCGCCCAGTCGGCGCGGTCCGCGTCCTGCAGCAGCGGATACGACAGGCAGTCGGCCGGCGTGGCGATCGGGCGCGCGGGATCGAGCAGTTGCGGGCTGCAGACGGGCCACAGCTCGGGTGTCCAGATGCGGAACGATGCGTGCCCGGGATAATGGCCCAACCCGTGCCGGATCGCGACGTCGACATAGTCGCGACGCAGGTCGACCAGTTGCGCGCGTGTTTCGACGGTGATTTCGATTTCGGGGTATGCGGCATTGAACGCGCCGAGGCGCTGCACGAGCCACGTGTTCGCGAAGGAGGCGGTGGTCGTCACGGCGAGGCGGACGATGCGCCGATGGGCACCGTGCACGTTCGCCCACGCGGCCTCGATCTCGTTGAAGCCGCCGGCGAGCTGATCGAACAGCGCGCGGCCCGTGCCGGTCAGCTCGAGCTCGCGGCCGGTGCGCTCGAACAGGCGCACGGCAAGGCGATCCTCGAGATTGCGGACGTGCTGGCTGACGGCGCCCGGCGAAATGCAGAGCTGCTCGGCCGCCTGCTTCATGCTGCCGCAGCGCGCCACTTCGACGAACGTGTGCAACGCGGCGAGGGGAAGTGACTTGGCCATTCGTGGATGCGGCGCCGGGCGGCGGCGGCGATGGGTCGGGAACGGGCGACGATTATCGCAGCAATTCCGTGCGGCCGGGATCGGCGGTGCGCAAGCGTTCCGGCCGGCGCGATACCCACGCGCTACCCGCGCGCAACCTGCCCTTCCCCGTGCTTCCTCAGCAAAAACGGGCGACCCGTTTCCGGTGCCGCCCGTTTTGCGTGACGCGCTGCGCGCGTCGAACGCTAGCGCGTCACGCCGCCAGCAACCCGTGCGGGTCGATGACGAATTTGCGCGGTGCGCCGCCGTCGAACTTCTTGTAGCCTTCCGGCGCCTGGTCGAGCGAAATCACTTCGACGTTGACGATCTTCGCGATCGGCAGACGGTCGAACAGGATCGCCTGCATCAGGTTGCGGTTGTACTTCAGCACCGGCGTCTGGCCCGTGAAGAACGAGTGCGACTTCGCCCAGCCGAGGCCGAAGCGGATGCTCAGGCTGCCGTGCTGCGCGGCCTTGTCCTTCGCGCCCGGATCGTCCGTCACGTACAGGCCCGGGATGCCGATTGCGCCGGCCGGCCGCGTGATTTCCATCAGCGAGTTCAGCACCGTGGCCGGTGCCTCTTCCGCGTGGCCCGACGAGCCGTGGCCGTGCGCCTCGAAGCCGACGCAGTCGACCGCGCAGTCGATCTCGGGCACGCCGAGAATCTGCTCGATCTGCTCGCCGAGCGACGCGTCCTTCGACAGATCGACCGTCTCGAAACCCATCGCCTTCGCGTGCGCGAGGCGTTCCGCGTTCATGTCGCCGACGATCGTCACGGCCGCGCCGAGCAGGCGTGCCGATGCGGCCGCCGCCATCCCGACCGGGCCCGCGCCCGCGATATAGACCGTCGAGCCCGGCTTCACGCCCGCGCTCACCGCGCCGTGATAGCCGGTCGGCAGAATGTCGGACAGGCAGGTCAGGTCGCGGATCTTCGCCATCGCCTGGTCGCGGTCGGGGAATTTCAGCAGGTTGAAATCGGCATACGGCACGAGCACGTACTCGGCCTGGCCGCCGATCCAGCCGCCCATGTCGACGTAGCCATAGGCGCCGCCGGCACGCGACGGGTTCACGTTCAGGCACACGCCCGTATGCGTGTCCTTGCACATCGCGCAGCGGCCGCAAGCGACGTTGAACGGCACCGACACGAGATCGCCGAGCTTCAGCGTTTCGACGTCGCGGCCGATCTCGACCACCTCGCCCGTGATTTCGTGACCGAGCACGAGGCCGACCGGCGCGGTCGTGCGGCCGCGCACCATGTGCTGGTCGGAACCGCAGATGTTCGTGCTGACCACTTTCAGGATCACACCGTGGCCGATCGCGCGGCCGCTCGGATCGACCATCTTCGGATAATCGATTTTCTGGACTTCGACCTGGCCCGGTCCAAGATAGACGACACCTCGATTGCTGCTCATCGTATTGTCTCCATGTCTCGTTGGTGGCGCCGCGGCGCGCCGGCGCCATCCGGCGCACGCGCAACGTGCTGTTCGAGAGTAGTCCCGGAGGCAGGGGCGCCGATGTCTCAAACGCGACACGCGTTTGAACGGCGCCGACATCGATGGCGGAAATGCGAAAGTCGGGCGGGAAACGATGGAAAGGTTTCGCGGGCGGCGTGACGCGCGGGGGGCGGGCCGGTCGTCGCGATCGGCCGCCCCTCTCCCGGGCAGGCGCTACCCGCCCTGATTCTCGCGAATGATCGCGGCCGCCGCCGCTTCCGCGTCGCTCGCCACCCCGTCGTGCACGCGCGTGCTGACGGCCGGCGTCGGCGGCTCGCTGTCGAGCGCGTGGCCGTTGCGGTCGTGCGTGTCGACCGTCGCGCGCATCGACAGCCCGACGCGCAGCGGATGCGCGGCGAGATCGCGCGGCTCGAGCGCAATGACGACCGGCACGCGCTGCACGACCTTGATCCAGTTGCCGGCCGCGTTCTGCGACGGCAGCATCGAGAACGCGCTGCCCGTACCCGCCGAGAAGCCCTGCACACGGCCGCGATAGGTCACGCGCGAGCCGTAGAGATCCGACACGACCTCGACCGGCTGCCCGATGCGCATGTGGCGAATCTGCCCTTCCTTGAAATTCGCCTCGATCCACAGCTGGTTGAGCTGCACGATCGACATCAGCGGCACGCCGGGCCCGACCTGCTGGCCGACCTGCACCGAACGCTGCCCGATCGTGCCGTCGACGGGCGCGACGATCGTCGTGCGCTTCAGGTTGCGGTACGCGAGCTTGAACTGCGCGGCCGCCTGCACGACGGCCGGGTTTTCGTCGACGGGCAGCCTGGTGCCGAGCGCGCGCGCCGCGTCGAGCTGCGCCTGCGCGGCCGCGAGATTCGCCTGCGCACCGGCGACCGCCGCCCGGGCACGTGCGAGTTCCTCGGGCGCGACGATCTCGACCGATGCACCGGAGCGCGCGGCAAACGCACGCTGCGCGAGCGACAGGTCGGCGCGCCGCGCGTTCACGGCCTCGACGTACATCGTGTTCGAGATCTTCGCGTTCGCGACCTGCCGCACGGCCTGTGCGAGCTGCGCCTTCGCCTGCGCGAACGCGACGGACGCCTCGGTGTCGTCGAGCTTCACGAGCGTCTGGCCGGCGCGCACGGCCTGCGTATCGGCGACCACGACGTCGGTCACCGATCCCGGGATCTGCGCGGCGACCTGCACGATGCTGCCGGCCACGTACGCATCGTCGGTGTCTTCGTAATAACGATCGCTCAGCAACCAGTATGCGATCCATGCAAGCGCGGCCACCAGCACGACCGCGAAGAACACGATGAAGCGCTTGCGACGCGTCGCGCGGCGCGCGTCGAGTGCAGGATCGTTCAGTGCGGCCGGCGGCGCGGCGGTATGTAGGTTGTCGTGGTGCATCAGTCGCTTTGCGTAACGATCAGACGATCGTGCTGGAACAGGGGGATCGGCGGCATGACCGGCAGGCTCGGCGCCGGAGTCGCGGCCGCCGTGCGCGCGGGAACGGAGGTGCCGCGGGGCGTCGCGCCGACGGCCGGCGTGCGTGCCGCGTCGTCGCGTCGTGCGGCCCCGATATCCGACGCGGCGACGACCTGCGAGACGGCCACGCTCCGCGCACGCGCATCGGCCGACGGCCCCGCCGCCGATGTGCCCGCGTTCGCGGCGGATGCGGTCGTGGCGGTCGCAGCGGGTGCGACGGTCGACGCACCTCGCTTCGCCGCCCCGCTACGCGCCCGATGCGCGGCCGGCGCCTGCGCGACCGTCGCGCCCGCATCGAACCCGCCGCCCAACGCACCGACCAGCCCGACACGCAGCGTGCGCTGCCGGCCGAGCAGCGCGATCAACTGCGCGCGCTCGTCGATCAGCGTGAGATCTGCGACATCCACGTCCTTCTGCATCAGCACGCCGCGCCGATGGCGGTCGGTCGCGATCTGCACGATCTTTTGCGCGGCCGCGACCGCATCCTGCTGCTGCGCGACGAGCGTCTGCGACGTCTGCAGCGACGTGACGAGCTGCGCGACCTGCCCGAGCGCGTCGTCGACGGTCTTGTTGTACAGCCCGATCGCCACGTCGGCCTGCGCGACGTCCGCACCGAGCTTCGCCTTCAGCCGGCCGCGATCGAAGACCGGCAGCGAGATCGCCGGGCCGACCGAACCGGCGAGCGCGTCGCGCGAGAACAGCGACGCGGGCGTCAGCGCGAACACGCCGCCGAGCGCGACGAGGTTCACGTCCGGATAGAACTGCGCGCGCGTCGAATCGGCATTCGCGAACGCGGCTTCGACGCGCAACCGCGCGGCGACGATGTCGGGCCGGCGGCCGAGGAGACCGGCCGGCAGCCGCGCGGGCAGCGCGCCGCCGGCAAATGCGCCGACGCGCGGCCGCTGCAGCGCGAGCCCGCGCTCCGGGCCGCGGCCCGACAGCACGCCGAGCTGCAGTTGCGCGAGCTTGATCTGCTCGTCGTTCTGCGCGATCTGCGCGAGCAGCTTGCTGCGCTTGATCGAGGCATCGCTCGCGTCGTATGCGTTGTCGAGCCCGCGCGCGGTGCGCTCGCGCAGCACGGTCGTCACGCGCTGGCTCACCTTCAGCTTCTGCTGCAGCAGTTCCCGCATCGCATACGCCTGGTCGAGCTGGCAGTACACGGTGACGATCGCGACCGCCAGCGTGAGCCGCACCTGTTCGGCCTCGACCCGCGCCGCTTCACGCAGCGACATCAGGCTCTTCGTCGCGGCGCGGTTCTTGCCCCACAGGTCGAGCTGGTAGTTGAGCCCGACGAACACCGACGACGGCGATACGTTCGGATCGCCGAAGATCTCGACCGGCACGCGGTAGCCGCCGACCGACACGTTGGCGACGTCGTCGCCCGGCTTCGGCATCCGTGCGCGGCTGACCGTTGCGCCGGCCGTGCCCGTCAGCCCCGTCAACGAATCGAACTGCTGAAGCTGCGCCTGCGCGATCCGCAGCCGCGCCTGCGCAACCTGCAGGTCGGGGTTGTTCTGCGAAGCCTCGGCGACCAGCGCGTCGAGCTGCGGATCCTGCAACTGCTTCACCCAGTCGGGCGCGGGCCATGCGCCGTTCACGCCGGGGCCGGCCGTCTGCGCGAGCGCATCGTCGGCCGGCGCGTGCAACGACAGCGACGGCAGGAAGCCCGTCGGCACGCATCCGCCCAATGCCAGCGACACCGCCGCGGCACCGATCGCCGCGCCGCCCTTCATGCGATGCGCCCAACCCGCCGCTTGTTTCACCCGCCGCATCTCGCTCCTCATCCCTGCTGAATGCGCTGCTCGACGCGCCGCGCACGCTCGGCCAGCCGCGGCCGCGTGCGCTCGAGCGGGCCGAGCCGGCCGAACAGGCCGTCCGCGATACCGAACAGGATGCCGGCGAGCTTCGCGCGCTTGTCGCGTTCGACGAGCGCGATCTGCACGACCTGCCACACGGTCAGCAGGTTCGGCACGATCGCCACCGGAAAACGCAGCCCGTACTGCATCCCGAGCTGCACCGCATTGCGTGCGCTGTAGTAGCGCCGTTGCCACGAGTGATTCATCGACGTCATTTCGAACGGGCCGATCGCGTGGCGCTGCTTCGCGCCGATCCGGTGCGGCAGCACCAGCGACGGCACGACATAAAGCGGCACGTTGCGCGCCAGTGCGCGGAAGCTGTACTCGGTGTCGACGTGATCGATGAACAGCGTCTCGTCGAAGCGGCCGAGCACGTCGAACGCATCGCGCGACACGACGCAGCCCGACGAGATCAGGAACGCGCAACGCTGCAGCGACGCGCCCGGCTCGATGCGCAAGCGGCGCAGCCCGATCCCGTTGGTCGAGAGTTCGGGCAGGAAACTGCGCGCGTTCTCGTCGAAAATGCGCGGGCCGGCCAGGAACGCGCGCCCCGCGAGCCCTGCGCAGACGTCGCGCATCGCGGGGAAATACGCGGCGGGCACGGACGAATCCTGGTCGAACAGCGCGACGGCATCGACGCGGTCGCGAAACAGCGCCGCGAGGCCCGCGTTGTACGCGCCGGCTATGCCGCCGCGATTGCCGTGATGCAGCAGCGCGATGCCTTCCCTATCGCACAGCGCGCGCGCCCGCGCATCGGGCTGCGGCGTGTTGTCGACGACGAGCAGCGCATCGCACGCGTGCCGCCAGGTGCCGAGCGCGTCGAGCTGCGCGTCGCTCGGGTGATACAGGATCACGAGTGCGCCGAGTGTCGTCATGTTCCTCTCCTCAATGCCCGAACGACGCGGCCGCGCCACGCTTCGGCCGCGTCAGCCACATCATCGCCGCGAGTGCGAGACACGTCATGCTCGCCATCCAGAACATGTCGTTGGTCGCCATCATGTAGGCCTGCTGCATCACGACCTGGTGCAGCGTCGTCAGCTCGCGCACGCCGTCCACGCCCATCGCGTTCAGCGTGTGCACGAAGCGCTGCGTGTTCGCCGATGCGTGCGTGACGGATTGCGACACGACGTCGTAGTGATAGGTCGCGCGGTTGTCCCACAGCGTCACGCTCATCGCGGTGCCGAACGCGGCCGACAGCGTGCGCAGGAAGTTCGACAGGCTCGACGCGGCGGCAAGCCGGTCGTCCGGAATGCGCGACAGCGTCGCGGCCGTCAGCGGAATGAAGAAGCACGGCAGCCCGATCCCCTGGATCAGCCCCGGCGCGGCGATCTGCGCGAACGTCATCTTCAGCGTGAAATGCGCATCCCATGCGAGCACGGCCGCGAACACGAGGAAGCCGAAGGTCGCGAGCACGCGCGCGTCGAAGCGATGCGCATGCAGCCCGACGAGGATCGAGAACACCAGCGCGAGCACGCCGAGCGACGCCGTCGCGAGCCCCGCGTGAAACGCGTTGTAGCCCATCACGGCCTGCATCCACAGCGGAAACACGACGCCGACCACCGAGAAGCTCATCATCCCGAGCGAGATGATCAGCACGCAGAACGAGAACGTGCGATCGCGGAACAGGCTCAGGTCGACGACGGGATGCGCCTCGCCCGCCTCCCAGATCAGCAGCGACACGATCGCGAGCCCCGCGACCACCGCGAGCGTGACGATCAGCGGCGAACCGAACCAGCCGCGATCATGGCCGAGATCGAGCATCGCCTGCAGCGAGCCGACGCCGATCACGAGCAGCACGATGCCCGGCACGTCGATCGGGCCGGCCGTGCCGCGTTGCGCGTCGGGGCGCAGCATCGCGGTGCAGACCGCGAATGAGAACAGCCCGATCGGCAGGTTGATCAGGAAGATCCACGGCCATGAGAAGTTGTCGACGATCCAGCCGCCGACCACCGGCCCGAAGATCGGCGCGAGCAGCACCGTCATCGCCCACAGCGCGAGCGCGATCGTGCGCTTGTCCGGCGGGAACGTGCGCAGCAGGATCGTCTGCGACAGCGGCACCATCGGCCCCGAGCACAGCCCCTGCAGCGCGCGGCAGATCACGAGCACGTGCAGGTCGCGCGCAAGCCCGCACAGCAGCGACGTCAGCGTGAACAGCAGCACCGCGCCGACGAACAGCCGCAGTTCGCCGACGCGGCGCGCGAGCCAGCCCGTCAGCGGCACCGCGATCGCGGCCGCGACCGAATACGAACTGATCACCCACGTGCCCTGGCTGTTCGAGACGCCGAGACTGCCGGAAATGGCCGGCACCGCGACGTTCGTCACGGTCGAGTCGAGCACCTCGATGAAGGTCGCGAGCGACAGCGCGAACGTCAGCAGCGCGAGCCGGATGCCGCGCACCGGCTGCGCGGCCGGTTCCGACGCCGTGGCCGGCACATCGAACGCGGACGCCGCGACGGGCCCGTCGTGAAGCGGCGACGCGGTGCTCATGCGCCGGCCGCCGCGACAGCGGCCCGCGCGGTCGCCCGCGTGCGCTTCGGCGCGAACCGTTCGATGAAATCGGCGGCCGCGCGACAGCCGTCCGGCGCGGCGGCGAGCAGCGCACGGGCGCGCTCCGCATGCACCGCGAACGCGGGTTCGTCGAGCACGTGCGCGAGCGCCGCGCCGAGGCGCGCGCCGTCGATCGGGCCGTCGACACGCACGCCGCAGCCGCTCGCCGCAACGCGTTGCGCGTTGTCGAACTGGTCGTGCGCGAACGGCGTGACGACCTGGACGATCCCGGCTTCGAACGCGAGCGCCGCCGTGCCGATCCCGCCGTGATGCACGAGCGCGCGGCAGCGCGGCAGCAGCGTGCGCATCGGCACGAAGCGGCGCACCAGCAACCGGTTGCCGTCCGGCGCCGCATCGTGCGGCGTCAGCAGGATCCCGCGCGCGCCGGTCGCGCGCAGCGCGTCCGCCACCGCGCGCGCATACGCCGCGTGATCGACGAGCGTCGAGCCGGCCGTGAACACGACGGGTGGCTCGCCGGCCGCAAGAAACGCATCGAGTTCCGCATCGTCGTCAGGCACCGCGATATCGTTGAACAGCGGAAAACCGCTTTGCAGATGATTCGACGGCCAGTCCGGCTGCGGCGGCGCGAACCAGCCGGGAAACAGGCACAGCACGCCGTCGGTGGAATGCAGCCAGCGGCCCAGTACGCGCCGCGCGGGCGCGAGCCCGAGATCGCGGCGCACCGCGTTGAGCGCGGGGCCACATGTGCGATCGAGCACCTGGCGCTCGATCAGCGTCATCAGCGCCGTCTTCACGGGCAGCGGCCAACGTGCGGGTATCGTCAGGCGCGGGTGGGTCGGCGGCGCATGCGCGGACAGCAGCGTCGACGGCGACACCTGCACCGACACATACGGCGTGCCGTGCAGCTCCTGCATGAAGCGCGCGGAGAACGCCCACAGCGTGCCGACGAGCACCGTGTCGCCGTCGGCCAGCGCACGCAGCGCGTCGTAGTGCGGGCGCAGCGTCGGTGCGATCACCTGCCATAGCGTGCGAAACGACGTGCGCGAATCCCACAGCGCGGGGTTCGCCATCGCGGCCTCGTATTCGGCCGCGGTGCCGATCGGCACGAATTCGAATCCGCAATGGCGCACGGCCGCCTCGAACGGCGCGTGCGTGCAGAACACGACGTCGTGACCGCGCGCCGCGAGCGTGCGCGCGACGCCGAGCAGCGGATGCACGTCGCCCGCCGAGCCGATCGCGGTCACGATCATCTTCGCCATCGCGCGCCTCGCGGGGATCAGTAGAAGCCGGGAATCAGCGCCGCGACCTCGCGGCGGTACTGCGTGTATGCCGGCCCGAAATACCCGGTCAGCCAGCTTTCCTCGACGCGCACCTTGTACGCGAGCGACGCGAACACGAGCAGCACGCCGATCGCGCCGCGCCATTCGCCGCCGATCAGCGCGGCACCGGCGAGCGCGATCAGGCAGCCCGTATAGATCGGGTGACGCACGAGCGCGTACGGCCCGGTGCGCACGAGTTCATGGTCTTCCTTCAGCGTGACCGACACGCTCCAGTTCGTGCCGAGATGCAGCCGCGCCCACACCGAGAACAGCAGGCCCGCGACCAGCACCGCGAGCCCGCACTGCGCCTGCAGGCCGAAGCGCTGCCAGTCGGGCACGAGCGCCTGCCACGACGGATCGGGCAGGATGATCAGCGCGCCGCCGACGATCAGCGGAATCGACTGCAGCGTGCGCGAGCGCGACGCTTCCTTGCGCACGGTCGCCTTCACGCCTTGCGAAGTGGCGATCCAGTAGGCGAGCCATGCGGCCCACGGAACGACGATGGCGATGGTCTGAACGATATTCACGGCTGGCCTGCCTCGTTGGGATGGGAATTCGGATGCGCGTTGCGTACCGGACGCACGGCGCGCGGCGTCACGACGACAGCGCGTGCATCGGCGCGGGCACGCACGCCTGCGCGGCGGCGAGCGCGATGCCGGGGGCGAGCGACGACTCGCCGCAGAAAAAGTCGAGCAGCGCCGCACGTGTGTATTCGCGCTGCGCGCGGCCTTCGATGTCGAGGAAGTGGCCGGCGTCCGGCACCGTCGCGAACCGCGCACGCGGCACGTGCGCGCCGAGCTGGCGCACGTCGGCGGGCGTCGTGTATTCGTCACGCTCGCCGTTCAGGAACAGCAGCTCGCAGCCGATGTTCGAGAACTCGCTGAGGTAGCGCTCGGGCTGCAGCGACAGGATCTGGTCGACGTGGAACGCGACCTGGTCCTGCTCGTCGCGCGGCAGGCGCGTGAGATAGCGGTAGTTGTACAGCTTCATGATGCGCGGCAGGTAGCGGCCGACGGTGTCGTTCAGCAACTGCGCGGCCTTCAGGTTCTCGCCAGCCGCGATGTGGTCGCGGGCGCGCGTCACGTAGTCGACCATCGCGTCGTTCAGGAACGGCGAGAACGAGCAGATCGCCGCGCGCCGCACGCTCGGGCAGCCGCGCGCGAGCGCGAACAGCGACGCCACGCCGCCCCACGACACCGACACGAGGTAGGCCGGCGCGAAACGCTCGACCAGGTACTGCAGGATCGCGGCTTCATCGTCTTTCGTCAGGATGAAGCAGCCCGGGTTGTGCTGGCGCGACTGCCCCGCGTACGGCAGGTCGAAGCAGATCGTGTTCATCCGCTCGCCGAGATACTGGACGGTCTGCCCGAACGACGCGGTCGTCGCGAGCGCGCCGTTGACGAGCATCGCCGTGTCGAACGCCGGGTCGAACACGTTCCGTTCGACGTAGACCTTCAGACCATTCGGTAGCGGGACCACGTGTTTTTCGGTCAGCATCGTCGTTCTCCGGTGGATGCGGCGTCTCGACGTCGCGGCATGCTGCAGGTGCGCAATGGCTGCGCCGGTTTTCGCGCGCAATCCGAATCGCGCGGTTGGCCAATGCACCGCGGCAATACCGGCGGCATCGATTCATTCCTCGTAGTGCGGCGCCATACTAATACGGACAATATTACTGACTCAAGTCATTCCAACGATACCCTCTACTCTGTCAGGAAATACCGTCGCTTCAAATTATTCCGTCATTTTTTATGGTAAGCGGAATCCTTTCGAGGGTGACCGCAATCGTTTGCGGAGCGCCGGCCCAAGCCGGCCTTACCGTGCATTATTCATTGCAAATCAATAACTTGATCCGTTTAATTCGCTTATTTCAAACGGATTTTCATGCATGAATCGTGACGTCGTTTCTTCGGCCGACTTCCCTATTTCACCGAATATCACATAGTTCAATATTCTTTCATTCCGTAATCGCTTCGACACCCGCAACGATTAACCGGATTGATTGCCGACTTCAGAAAGCGTTTTAAACAAACTTCTGTTTTCTTAACCATCTTTCGATTATTTTTCCGCACCTGCACAACGCACGGCCGACTGTCCTTTCGTCTGCCCGGCACCCGTCGTCACCGTCAGACCCCGATTTTTTGTTGATTGAACGATCAATAAAAAACCGCTAAGCTCTCGACTTCCATGGACGGCCCGTCCGGGCGAAGGGAGTCGCGATGCCGAAAGTCGGAATGCGGGAGATTCGCCGCGCACAGTTGATCGACGCCACGCTGCGTTCGATCGACGAAGCGGGCCTGCCCGGCACGACGCTCGCGTCCGTCGCGCAGCGCGCGAACATCTCGACGGGTATCGTCAGCCACTACTTCGGCGACAAGGACGGCCTGCTCGAAGCGACGATGCGGCACGTGCTGCGCGACCTGTGGTCGGCCACCACGCGCCGCCGCGTGGCGGCACGCAAGGACCCGCGCTCGCGGCTGCGCGCGATCGTCGCCGCGAACTTCGACGACACACAGGTGAGCGCCCCCGTCATGAAGACGTGGCTCGCGTTCTGGTCGCAGAGCATGCACGACCCGATGCTCAAGCGCCTGCAGCACGTCAACACGCGGCGCCTCCATTCGAACCTGTGCGCGGAATTCGCGAAGGCGTTGCCCCGCACGCAAGCGCGCGAAGCCGCCGGCGGCCTCGCCGCGCTGATCGACGGCCTGTGGCTGCGCGGCGCACTCGCCGGTGGCCCGATCGACACCCGGGCTGCATTGAAGCTCGCCCACGATTACATCGACCTGCTGCTCGCGTCCGACTGACGCGCGACGCAGTCGCCCTCAAGGAGATCCTCATGTCCGTATTCGGTTTGCAGCGCCTCTACATCGGTGGCGGTTACGTCGACGCCACGAGCGGCAAGACTTTCGACACCTTCGATCCCGCCACCGGCGAACTGCTCGCGCAGGTGCAGCAGGCCAGCGCGGCCGACGTCGATCGCGCGGTTGCATCCGCGCAGGAAGGCCAGCGTGAATGGGCCGCGATGACCGCGATGCAGCGCTCGCGCATCCTGCGCCGCGCCGTCGACCTGCTGCGCGAGCGCAACGACGAGCTCGCGGCGCTGGAAACGCGCGACACGGGCAAGCCGATCGCCGAGACGCTCGCGGTCGACATCGTCACCGGCGCGGACGTGATCGAGTACTACGCGGGCCTCGCCACCGCGATCGAAGGGCTGCAGGTGCCGCTGCGCGCCGAATCGTTCGTCTACACGCGGCGCGAGCCGCTCGGCGTGTGCGCGGGCATCGGCGCATGGAACTACCCGATCCAGATCGCGTGCTGGAAGACGGCGCCCGCGCTCGCGGCCGGCAACGCGATGGTGTTCAAGCCGAGCGAAGTCACGCCGCTCACCGCGCTGAAGCTCGCGGAGATCTACACGGAAGCCGGCGTGCCGGCCGGCGTGTTCAACGTCGTGCAGGGCGACGGCTCGGTCGGCGCGCTGCTGACGGGCCATCCGGACATCGCGAAGGTGTCGTTCACGGGCGGCGTCGAAACGGGCAAGAAGGTGATGTCGCTGGCCGGCGCATCGTCGCTGAAGGAAGTGACCATGGAGCTCGGCGGCAAGTCGCCGCTGATCGTGTTCGACGATGCGGATCTCGACCGTGCGGCCGACATCGCGGTCACCGCCAACTTCTTCAGCTCGGGCCAGGTCTGCACCAACGGCACGCGCGTGTTCGTGCACCGTTCGGTCAAGGACGCGTTCACGCAGAAGGTGCTCGAACGCGTGAAACGCATCCGCGTGGGCAAGCCGACCGACGCCGACACCAACTTCGGCCCGCTCGTATCGGCCGCGCAGCTCGACAAGGTGCTCGGCTTCATCGAAAGCGGCAAGGCCGAAGGCGCGAAGCTGCTCGCGGGCGGCACGCGCCTGACGGACGGCCACTTCGGCGGCGGCCAGTACGTCGCGCCGACCGTGTTCGGCGATTGCCGCGACGACATGAAGATCGTCCGCGAGGAAATCTTCGGGCCGGTGATGAGCATCCTCGATTTCGAATCGGAAGACGAAGTGATCGCCCGCGCGAACGACACGCACTACGGGCTCGCCGCCGGCGTGGTGACGGAGAACCTGTCGCGCGCGCACCGCACGATCCATCGCCTCGAAGCCGGCATCTGCTGGATCAACACGTGGGGCGAATCGCCGGCCGAGATGCCGGTTGGCGGATACAAGCAATCCGGTGTCGGACGCGAGAACGGCATCACGACGCTCGAGCACTACACTCGAATCAAGTCGGTGCAGGTCGAGCTCGGCCGCTACAACCCGGTGTTTTAAGGATCACGAAAGGAGATTGACCGTCATGACGACACGCGAATACGACTACATCATCTGCGGCGCGGGTTCCGCGGGCAACGTGCTCGCAACGCGCCTGACGGAAGATCCGGACGTGACGGTGCTGCTGCTCGAAGCGGGCGGCCCCGACTACCGCTTCGACTTCCGCACGCAGATGCCGGCGGCGCTCGCCTATCCGCTGCAGGGCCGCCGCTACAACTGGGCATACGAAACCGACCCCGAGCCGCACATGGACAACCGCCGGATGGAATGCGGGCGCGGCAAGGGGCTCGGCGGCTCGTCGCTGATCAACGGGATGTGCTACATCCGCGGCAACGCGCTCGACTACGACAACTGGTCGACGCACAAGGGCCTCGAGAACTGGACGTATCTCGACTGCCTGCCGTACTTCAAGAAGGCCGAGACGCGCGACGTCGGCCCGAACGACTATCACGGCGGCAGCGGCCCCGTGTCGGTTACGACCAGCAAGCCGGGCGTGAACCCGCTGTTCGAGGCGATGGTCGACGCGGGTGTGCAGGCCGGTTATCCGCGCACCGACGACCTGAACGGCTATCAGCAGGAAGGCTTCGGCCCGATGGACCGCACCGTCACGCCGAAGGGCCGCCGGGCGAGCACCGCGCGCGGCTACCTCGACCAGGCGCGTGCACGGCCGAACCTCGAGATCGTCACGCATGCGCTCGCCGACCGCATCCTGTTCGACGGCAAGCGCGCATCGGGCGTCACGTACCTGCGCGGCAACGAACGGGCGACCGCGCATGCGCGCCGCGAAGTGCTCGTGTGCAGCGGCGCGATCGCGTCCCCGCAACTGCTGCAGCGCTCGGGCGTCGGCCCCGGCGCGTGGCTGAAGGAGCTCGACATTCCCGTCGTGCTCGACCTGCCCGGTGTCGGCCAGAACCTGCAGGATCACCTGGAGATGTACATCCAGTACGAGTGCAAGGAGCCCGTCTCCCTGTACCCGGCGCTGAAGTGGTGGAACCAGCCGAAGATCGGCCTCGAATGGATGCTGAACGGTACGGGCCTCGGCGCGAGCAACCATTTCGAGGCGGGCGGCTTCATCCGCACGCGCGACGACGACCTGTGGCCGAACATCCAGTACCACTTCCTGCCGGTGGCGATCAACTACAACGGCTCGAACGCGATCGAGATGCACGGCTTCCAGGCACACGTCGGCTCGATGCGCTCGCCGAGCCGCGGCCGCGTAAAGCTGCGCTCGCGCGATCCGAACCAGCATCCGAGCATCCTGTTCAACTACATGGCCGAAGCGCTCGACTGGCGCGAGTTCCGCGATGCGATCCGCGCGACGCGTGAAATCATGCGGCAGCCCGCGCTCGACCGCTATCGCGGCCGCGAGCTGAACCCGGGCGCGGACTGCAAGACCGACAAGGAACTCGACGCGTTCGTGCGGGCCCGCGCGGAAACCGCGTTCCATCCGTCGTGCTCGTGCAAGATGGGTTACGACGATATGGCGGTGGTCGACGAAGCAGGCCGCGTGCACGGGCTGGAAGGGCTGCGTGTGGTCGATGCGTCGATCATGCCGATCATCACGACCGGCAACCTCAATGCGCCGACGATCATGATCGCGGAGAAAATCGCGGACAAGATTCGTGGCAAGCAACCGCTCGCGCGCGTGGACGTGCCTTATTTCGTCGCGAACGGGGCGATGGCGCGGAATGTCGCGAAGGCCGTGCGGCAGCCGGAGACGGTTTGACGACGGCGGGCGTGCTGTCCGCTCGCCCAAAAAGAAACGCCGCCGACGGTTCCCGTCGGCGGCGTTTTTCCTTTCCGGCTCAACCGCTATTGACCTCCTGCCGCAACCGCTCGACATCCACGCGCTTCAGATAGTTCGTGATGTTCTGCCAGATCGGATGGAACCCGTAGCCGCCATGCTGCAGCTCGTCGAGCGCCTGCTCGCGCGTCCAGCCCTGATACACCATCCGGTACAACGCCGACACGAGGCCGGTACGATCGGCGCCGTGCTGGCAGTGGATCAGCACCGGGCCGTCCTGGTCGGCCGTACGCAGCGCCTTCAGCGCCGCGACCATGTCTTCGTCGCGGATGTCCCAGGTGTTGATCCGGATGCGCTGCATCTTGATCTGCGTGCCGGCCAGGATGCTGTCGTCCGCGTGAAACGAACGGAAGCTGATGACCTTGCGAATGCCGAGCTTCTGCAGTTCCGGCACATCCGCGCGCGACAGCTGCGCACTGCGGTACAGCGTCGGCGTGATCCGATGCAGGTTGTTCACATGCGCATCGGTCACACCCTGCGCCCATTTGATCGGCCTCGGCCGGGCGGACACCTCGGAGGCCGGGTCCGCATGGGCCGGCTGCACGAGCCCGGCGAGCGTGACGGAGAGCGCGGCAATGAAGGCGAGTTTCATGTCGGGTCGGGGATCAGTAGAACGCGCGCTTGCGCTCGCGGGAAAGAATGAACAGCACGATCGCGGCGGCGCTCATCGTCCAGTAGTCGGTCGGTGCCACGCCGAACCAGTGGATATGCCACGGCACGTTGGCGGGATTAAAGCGGGCGAGACCGTAGGCCGGATTCAGCACGAACCACAGGAAATCCTCGGTCAGCCAGAACACCATGATGCACGCGACGATCCGCGCTTCGATGCGCCACGACCACCGTCCGTTGAACACGGCCGGCCAGTGAAAGAACAGCGCGACGAACGGGAACACCCACGCGTGGTAGCCGGTCATCGGCCGCCCGCCCCAGAAGATGTCGAGCAGCCAGTGATGCTCGATGCGCCACGTCGGCAGGTTGGCCGCCCAGCCCGCGCTGCCTTCGATCTGGATCTCCACGTTCGCGAAGAAATACGCGAGCAACACGACCCATGCAACGACAAACAGCGTATGGCGCGTCGGCACGAAGCGCGCGACGCTCATGCGGCAGGCTCCAGGCCCAGCACGCGATCGAGCACGAAGCGGCCGGCGAGCGGCCGGCCGAGCGGCGCGAGGCGGCGGCGCATGTCGGCGAGGCGCTCCGGCGCCTGCAGCAGCGCGCGGATCCGGTAGACGAGCGCGTCGTCGTCGATCGCCTTCAGCGCGACACCCTGTTCAAGCAGGAAATCCGCATTGCGCTCTTCCTGGCCCGGAATCGGCGAGTTGACGATCATCGGCAACTGCATCGCGAGACATTCGGACGTCGTCAGGCCGCCCGGCTTCGTGATGACGAGGTCGGCGCAGGCCATCAGGCGCTCGACCTGCTGCGTGAAGCCCTGCGGAAACAACCGCCCCGGATGTTGCGCGGCCAATGCCTGCAACGACGCCAGCATCGCCTGGTTCTTGCCGGCCAGCGCGATCAGCTGGAAGTCGGCGTCCATCCCGAGCAGGCGCGCCGCCAGCACGTCGAGCCCGCCGAGGCCCGCGCCGCCGGACATCATCAGGAAGGTCGGGCGCGCGGGATCGAGGCCGTACTCGGCCGCGCAGGCCGCGCGATCGAGCGGCTGGCCGAACGCCGGCATGATCGGGATGCCGCTGACGTGCACTGTTTCAGGCGCCATGCCGCGCGCATGCATGCGCCACGCGATCTCGTCGTTGGCCGCGAAATAACCGCGCATGTTCGGCACGACCCACATGCTGTGCAGGTCGAAATCCGTGACCTGCACCCACACCGGCGTGTCGACGCGCTCCTTGCGGATCTCGCGCGACAGCAGCTCGGCCGGCAGGAAGTGCGTGCAGATGATCGCGTCGGGGCGCTGGCGTTCGATCTCCGCGAGCAGCGCCCGGCAATTGAGCCGCTCGATCGCGCGCCGGATCTTCTGCGACGGCGCGGCGGGATCGACTTCGTCCGTCTTCTGGTACAGGTAGCCCCACAGCGCCGGCTGGCTGCTGACGAGCTTGATGTAGAGATCGGTGTACAGCTTGCGGAAGCCGGTGGACACGAAATCCATCACGTCCAGGTGGGTGGCTTCGATGCCGGCGGGATGATGGTCGGCGAATGCGCGGATCGCCTCGGCCGCTCGGGTATGGCCGGCGCCGGCGCTGACGCTCAGGAGGAGGATCTTCTTGTTTTGCTTTGACATCTGACTGACCGTTTCGATAAAGGTGGTCGGAACGCGGGTTCGCGGCGGCGCTCTCACACGGCGGCTGTTTGCGTCCGGCTTACAGCAAGCTTGGCAATTCTTCGGCGACGCGGGCGGGCAGTGACGTCGAAGCGGTCGCCGGCATCGTCTGCGGAATCATACTGCGTTCGGGCGATGGCGCCGGAATCGGGGGGCGCAGGCGGGATGGATGGTGCGGTGTGCGGCCAGTGTGGACTGGCGACGGCATGACGGCTCGGCGCGCTGCCGCCCGATGCCCGTTCGCGTGAGCGAACGGGGTCCGGCATGGCGCGCGAATCAGGATGCGCGTACGCGAATCGTTTGGCATCCTTGCGGATTACTTCGAAAGAGGCTTCGGAAAAGCTGGCGCGTCAGCCAGCCTTGCCCCCTTGCTCGTGGAATCAGGGCGCTACACCGGCCCGCTTCCGCATCCGCTTCCCGCGGACGATCGGATTCCATCGCGACGTCAAGCTCATTGCGCCGCGCAGGCGATCGAACGCGACGTCCTCCTTCGGCCCGAAGCGGCTGACCGCCGGCCACGCGAGCACGTGATCGAGCCACGCCTGCCACTCGTCGCCATGAAAACGGCGACTGATTTCCCGCACGGCGTCGGGCGCTGCGATCGCGATACCCGCCAGCAAGTAATAAGCCCAAAAGCTGCCCGCGCCGACGAGTCGATCCAGCCTGCACACGGACAACGCCGCGAGCAGCCCGTCCACCGACGCAAGATCGGCGCGATGCGTGCGGATCGCCCGCGCGACGAGGTTGTGCTCACCGCCATACGCGGCAATGGAGGTCCCGTTGCCGGCAGCGAGCACGGCCGAGAACGTCACGAGCGCAGCCATCTCGTCGATGCGCGATGCATCGTCACGCGGCCCGCATACACGCAGCACGATCGCGTCGATGACGGCGCCCGGCAGGGTCGACGATTCTCCGCTCGCCGCCGCGATGACGGCGAGCCTGTCTCTCAGGTTCTTCGCAGGCAGCGTGTCGCCCTGCGCACCCGCCTCATGTGCGGTGCATGCGCCGGCATCCCCCCCGCTGCATTCGAGACCGCCGGCAATCCGCTCGAGTGCGGCCCAGCCGACATCGGGATCGTCGAATGCGCACGCATCGATCACGCCGTGCGCGGTGTCGAACACGGCGCGCGAGCCGGGACAACTGCGTTCGGCTTCGGCGAGCTGCTGCATCGAAGGCACATGCGAGCATGCGCCGTGCGGGTCGGTCAGGTCGCATGCACAGGCGCTGCCGTCCGATGCGATCCACGGTACGAGCCCGTGAAGCACGGCCGTTGCGTCACGAGACAGATTCGCGCCTGTCCGCATGCGTATCGCCTGCGACGCGGCGACGGTCGTGTCGCCGGCGTCGGCGTCGGCCGCCATCGCTACGCAAGCGGCAGCGTCGAGATGTTCGATCAGGTACTGCAGCCACGCGGCCGTGCGCAGCCGGTCAGGCGTCGCGCCGCGGGCATCGCCATACTTTGCTGGATCGGTAAGCATGGGTCTTCCGGGATAGTTCTGGCCAATTTGGAATAGTGGTAATTCAGTCGAATCGGATGGCGCGGTACGCCGTACCGATCCTGCAACGCCACACGCATCGGATCGCGATACGTGCGGCCAGCCTGTCGTCACGCTGATACGGAAGACGGCTCGAGCGCATCGACGAAGCGGCAACCCGCGTACATCCCGCACGGCCTTCGTGACCAGCGAGTTCCCCGCTTCGACTCTCGACGCTTACTGCACGTGGAACTTCGGCGACGTCGCGAGCCAGCCGTTCACCGTGCAATCCGGCGTCAGCACGGCGTTGTTGAGCGTCACGCGCGAGTCCGGATCACTCCACGCCGCCGTGACCTTGCTCGGTCCACAAGTACCGAGCACCCGCATGTCCAGCTTCACGTTGTTGATCGACACTTGCGTCGTGCTGTCCACGCTTCCCGTCCATGGCGCCGCACTGCTCGCGCTGCCGGTGAACAACACGCACAATGTGCCGCCGGTGAACTGGGTCGACGTGATGTTGACGATGCCGGCCGGCGTGACGGTGCCGTTGACCGTCGTCGTACAGTTGATCGGACTGAACGCGCCCTTCTGGAGCGATGTGAGCCCCGACGCGGAAAACGGTTCGCCATTGGGATTCATCGGCAGGCCGTCAGCACGCGAAACGGTCACCGCGAATGCGGGCGCAGCCGAAACCGCGGTGAATGCCACAGCCGCGACAAGCGACGTGATTCGACGAATTTTCATCTGTGAGGCCCTCTCTCTCGATGTATGGCGGCCTGCCCCGAATCGCGACCGCTCTGCCGAATGAATCCGTCCGTCGCGCCCATGCACGCGACGGCACAAACCCATCGAAACCGCGAATACCCGCCGCACCTGTCGCACGACCCCCGCGCGCGGCGGGTACCCGCTTCGATCCGCGACGCTTACTGCACGTGGAACTTCGGCGACGTCAGCACCGTGCCGCCCACCGTGCAATCCGGCGTCAGCGTGGCGTTATTGAACGTCAGCGAAGAGTTCGTATCGCTCCACGTCGTGACAACCTTGCTCGGCCCGCAGGTGCCGAGCAGCGTGACGTTCACCTTCACGTTGTTGATCGACAATTGCGTCGTGCTGTCGGCCTGCCCCGTCCACGGCGACGTGCTGCTCGCGCTGCCGTTGATCAGCGAGCATGTCGCGCCGCCCGAGAACGTCGTCGACGTGATGTTGACGATGCCGGTCGACGTGATCGTGCCGTTGAACGTCGCGGTACAGCCTGCGCTGATCGCGCCCTTGCTGAGGTTCGTGAGCCCGGTCGCCGAGAACGGCTCGCCATTCGGGTTCATCGGCTGACCATCAGCCCGCGAAACGGTGACTGCGAAAGCAGGCGCGGCGGAAACCGCGGTGAAAGCCACTGCAGCAACAAGCGATACGATTTTGCGAATGCTCATTTGAACTGCCCCCTCTCTTCACAAATGGCGGCACGCCGCCAGGAACGCAACCGCCCGGCCGGATCGTTCCGGCCCGACGGTCGCAGGAAGCCGCCGGTGCGCGTCATGCGCGCCGGACGGCTCAGAACTTGTAGGAAATCCCGACGAACGTGATCAGCGGATCCGCCTTCAACCGTGTGCGCGTGGTGGCGAGCGTCGAACCGTCGGCCGCCTTGATCACGAGCGACGAGTAGGTCTTCAGCGGCATGTACGTCAGCGTTGCCGTCAGCCCCCAGTGCTTGTCGATCGCGTAGCTCGCGCCCACGTTGTAGACCGGCGTGAACGACGACGACGCCTTGCCCTCGACCGACGTCGGCCCCGGCTTGCCGGCGCCCGCTGCGAGCACGCTGCCGAGGTTTTCGTTGATGTCCTTCGCGAAGTTGCCGTTCAGTTCGATGTTGCTGAACCAGCTGTAGGCCACACCGATCCCGACGAACGGGCGGAACTTCGCCGTCGGCGAATTGAAGTAGTACTGCAGAATGATCGTCGGGCTCCACTGCCTTGCGTTCTTCACGGCCGGCTGGTTGGCCGGGTTGTCCATGTTGACGCTGCCCAGCGCGCCGGACGGCCCGGGCGGCCTGATCGTGCCGTGCCCGGTCAGCGTGAACTCGGGCGGCACGCCGAGCACCGACGTCACCGCGATGTGGTCGGTGAAGAAGTGCGTGAGCGTCAGGCCGACCGTATCGGCGTTGTTGACGGTCAGGCTCGTGCCGGGCGACGTGAACGACCCGGGCAGGCGCAGCGGCCCGTTGATCGGCATGCCGGCGAGATTCGTCGTGAGCCCGTTGGTCGAATCCTGCGGCATGATGTGCAACCAGCCCAGCGTCGCGACGTTGTCGCCCGCCTGCTGGGCCGATGCGAGCGTCGATATGCCTGCGACGACACCCGCGACAATCAGCTTCTTCATGAAGTCTCCTTCTCGTTCTGTCCGGGCGCCGCGCCCCTTCGCGCGGCGCCGCCGTGTCTCCATCCGGGCTTGCGTCACTGCACGAAGGCGCCGACCGTGAAATACGGATTGCTCGTATCGTTCATGTCGAGGAACCCGAACACGCCGCCGGTGAACACGAACTTGCCGGTCGCGGGCCCCGACGCCGCATCCGCATGCACGGTCGTGACGACACCCGGCACCTTCTGCGTGAAATCGAGGTTCAGTGCACGCGTGAGCGCGGCCTGCGACGCGTTGAACGGATCGAGCAGCGTGGCCTGCGCGCCGACGAGCGCGGTCGCGCGGTAGTTGAACGCGCTGTCGACACCCGTGTACTCGCCGTTCTGCGAGCCTTGCGTGATCGCCGTCTGCGGGCTCAGGAACGAGATGCCCGATTCGTCGTCCGCGCTCGGCGAGCCCTGCGTCAGGTCCGCATTCGCCGCGCCGGTGCGGATGAAGATCGGCACGAGCTGGTTGCGCAGCTTGCCGACGATCAGGATCCCCTTGCCGGCCTTCGCGGGATCGACCGCCGCGAGCGTCGGCGGAATCTGCGGCAGGTAATTGAGCGACTGGAACGCCGGCGCATCCGGACGCAGCGTGAACGGCTGGTTCACGGTCGCGCTCGACGCGAGCGGCTGCCCGCCGTTCTTCTTGCCGAAGTTGTCGGTCTCGACGTAGCTGCCGTCAGCGTTGATCGTCACCTGCTGGTCGAGCGCCACCGGCTGGAAGCTTTGCGACGGCACCTGGTGGTAGCCGAGCTGGTTGTACTTGCCGGCGATCTTCGTCAGGTCGGTTTCCAGCGACGAGAAGCTGATGAACGGGTAGTACGGGAACGTCGTCTTCGGGATCTTGCCGACGCCGATCACGCCGTCGAACTGGATCGTCGCGCCGGGGATCGCGCCGCCCAGCACGCCTTCGCCGAGGAACAGCCGCGCGGGCCGGCTCGGGTCTAGGCTCGCGTTCTGCATCCGGAACGTGCACTGGTTCAGCTTCACCGTCGGCAGCCCCGTCTCGTCGGCCAGCGTGCCGTCGACCACATTGGCGGGCGCAGTATCGCGCGTCGGCTGCACGGTGCCCGTCGTGGTCGGCGCCGGCGACGCGAGATAGGTCATCCGGTACGTCATCTTCGTCGTGTCGAGCTGCACCTTCACCAGTTCGCCCGATCCCGAGCCGCCGATGAACACCGTGTTGTAGTCGATCGTCTGCGGGCACAGCCGGACCACCGGCGCGGGCGGCGGGTCGCCGTCTCCGCCGCACGCAGCCAGCACGGGCGCGAGCGATGCCGCGGCCATCCATTGCTTCAAATTCATAGGAATCCTCTTGAAATTCGATTCGCCGGCGGCGACGCATGCGCCGCCGGTGTTACGTGTTCAATACAGGGTTACTGGACGAACGCGCCGACCGTGAAGAACGGGTTGACCTGGCTGTTGTTGACGACCATCGCGTAGACATTGCCGGCCGTCACGAGCCAGCCCGTGTCGCCCTTCTTGAAGATCGCCACGTTGCCGCTCGCGCCCTTCGCGTTGAAGTCCTGCGTGGCCGTGACCTTGATCTTGCCGGGCGTCGCCTGCGTGTAGTCGAGCCCGAACTGCGAGGTCACCCCCGACGTCTGCGGATCGATGAACGCCGCGGTACTGCCCTGGAACAGCGTGGACGTATAGTTCGCGGCCATCGTCGAGACGGCCGTGCCGTCATCGCAACTGCCTGCTACCGAATAGAAGGTGTTATTGGTGAAGACACCGGGCAGGTCTGGGTGCGGCATGTTCGGGTTGAAGCTCGGCCCCGGCGACGTCACCTTGTTCGCCTGACCGCTGGATGTCACAACGCCGCATGCGGATGCGCTGGTCGCACCGATATATCCCCCCTTCAGGGAGTTCGCGGCAATCGCTTTCGTCGACGCCAGCATCGAGATGCCGACTTCGGCATCGGCGACCGATGCGAACAGATTGACCGTATCGACGTGCGTATAGCCGACACGAATCACGATCGGCACAAGTACGTCGTTCAGCCTGCCGACGATCATGATGCCTTTCGCCTGACTCGGTGCAATGATCAGCGTCGAGCCCTGCCCCGCGATCGGATACCCCTGCCCCACCGGATTGCTCACGAATACATTGTCTGCCGATCCGTCCGCGTTCTTGCGCTGCGCCCACGGCGTCCCGGTCGTCTGACACGAGTAGTCGCTGCCCTGCGTGATAGAACACGAACCGTCCGCATTGAACGTCTGATTCCAGTTGACGACGTCGGGCTCCCAGCCGACCGGCCCGGTCGGGCTCTGACCATCACCGCCGATCGGCGACAGATGGATGCCGACCTCGTTGTAGTTGCCCGCCACTTTCGTGAAGTCGGTTTCGGTGTCGGTGAAGCCGATGAACGGATAGAAATCGAAGGTGCGCGACGGTACGACGCCGAGCGTGATGCCCGGGAGCAGCGGTATACCGGCGAACGCAATCGTCGCCCCCGGAATCCCGCCGCCCACCACGCCATTGCCGACGAACAGCATCGGCGGATCCGCACGGTTGATCGTCACCGAATACGCGCCGTCGCTCGTCGCGCCGCTGTCGAGCACGAACGCACAGCGGTTCTGCTCGGCGGTCGGGAGCGTGGTCGGATGATGGAACGCGCCGCTGATCGTCAGGCCTGCGCGCGTGTTGTTGACCTGCCCTGCCGATGTCGGCACCGACGATTCGATGAACTGCATCTGGTAAGTCATCTTCGTCGTGTCGAACTTCACCTTCACGTACTCGCCGCTGCCTGCGCCACCCGTGTACGTCGTCGTGTAATCGAGCGCGTCAGGGCACAGCTTCGTGACGACGGGCGGCGTCGTGACGGAACCGCTCGGCCCGCATGCGCTCCCCGAGCACTGCGGCACGTTGATCGGCCCCGGATCGTCGCCGCCGCCGCAACCGGCGACGAACGGCAAAGCGATGACCGCGCACGACAGGATCGCTTTCCGCCATTCAGGAATGCAAATCATCAACCCCTCCTTTTCAGGTACGACAAGTCTCGTCCGGACAGGCTGCATGGCCCGCCGGTTGGTATCGCGCCGCCGCACGAACGCGCGGCGCATGACGGTGTGCGCCAGGTCGCCGCGATGCCGGTCAGGCAAATGCGGCACGCGCCGCGGCGGCAGGCAAGCGCTCTCCCGCGGCGCCGTCATGCGGCACGGCGCCGTGAGAACAATCGAAACGGGATGTGGTTCGCCGCTACACGCCGATATGACAACGCAGGTACGCGACCTGCATCGCGCCTGCGTTCAGCGAAAAAACGGGAAACGGCAGTCCGACTGGCCCCGCGGATAGGCGTCTCATCAATTGGTCTCCATCCGTACGCTTGATTCGTTATCGTGATGCGTCGTTTGACGAGACTATGATCGGACGATACCTACAAGTAAATGGATGCAGAGTTCCAAACGGCCGAAACCGCGCAATCGCAGTGCGTGCCGGGGATTTGACAGATTTTCAAACAGCCTTCAATTTATTTGCTCAGACAAATACATGGCCCGTGCAACACGCGTTTGAATAACCATGGCCGATCCGCGCTCTGCCTTGCCTGCCGGCCCTCGACGATCCGCCTGCATGCTGCAGCGCAACCTCATACGTCGACGATCGCGAGCGTGCCGTGGCTGCCCGGCAGCACCGCGTGAGGCGTGCCGGCAAGCGCCAGGTACATTTGCCCGGCCTCGACGACGACCGTCTCGCCGCCGACCTCGAGCATCATCCGGCCGTCGAGCACCAGCAGCCCCTCGTTGTAGTCGTGCACTTCCGCTTCGTAAGCCTGCGCATCCATGCGCAGCACCTTGATCCTGGCCGGCCCGACCTCGCCGACGATCGTGGATTTCCACGCGACGGCCTGCGCGGCCGCCACGGATTTGAAATCGATCAAAGACATGCGTTTCGCTCCGTAAACGATGAAAGGAACGCATTATCGCGAGCGCGGCACACGCCGTCCCGGTACGGCGCGACGGGCTTCGGGCGGCACAGTCGGCCAGCCGGCCGCGCCGCATCCGGCCGGACACGCGATCGCCTCTCTGTTCGCGGAAAATGGCGCTCATTGTTCGCAAGCCGCAAATAAATCACCACGTTATTAGGTAATGCGCCGTCAATTCGCGCCAATCCGGCACCGGCAATGCTCGCCCTTTCCACGAGAATGCATTTCCATCTGTCGATTGCTAATATGGCGATCCCGCGATCCCGCACCACAACGCCGTTCGACATGACGCCCGTTCGCCATGCCGTCCCCGGTCCCGGCCGCTTCGCAGCGGCGGCGGCGCCGGGCACGCGCGGCGCACACCGTTGCGCCGGCCGGCCGTGCCATCCGTGAGCATGCAACCGATCCTTTCCGTCTCCGACCTCTCCAAGACTTACGCGTCCGGCTTCCAGGCGCTGAAGCACGTGACCCTCGACATCCGCCCCGGCGAGATCTTCGCGTTGCTCGGGCCGAACGGCGCCGGCAAGACGACGCTGATCGGCTCGATCTGCGGCATCGTCACGCCGACCTCGGGCCGCGTGACGGTCGGCGGCCACGACATCCGCGATCACTACCGCGCGGCCCGCGAAATGATCGGCCTCGTACCGCAGGAACTGACGACCGACGCTTTCGAAACCGTCTGGGCGACCGTGTCGTTCAGCCGCGGCCTGTTCGGCAAGGCGCCCGATCCCGCGCATATCGAGAAGACGCTGAGGGCGCTGTCGCTGTGGGACAAGCGCGACAACAAGCTGATGACGCTGTCGGGCGGCATGAAGCGCCGCGTGATGATCGCGAAGGCGCTGTCGCACGAGCCGCGCATCCTGTTCCTCGACGAGCCGACGGCCGGCGTCGACGTCGAGCTGCGCCGCGACATGTGGAAGCTCGTCGATTCGCTGCGCGAAAGCGGCGTGACGATCCTGCTGACCACGCACTACATCGAGGAAGCCGAGGAAATGGCCGACAGGATCGGCATCATCCTCGGCGGCGAGCTCGTGCTCGTCGAGGAGAAGCGCGAGCTGATGCGCAAGCTCGGCAAGAAGCAGCTCACCGTGCAGCTCGAGCACCCGCTCGCGGACGTGCCGCCCGCGCTCGCGCCGTTCGGCCTCGAACGCGCGGACGACGGCACAGCGCTCGTCTACACGTACGACTCGCAGCGCGACGACGCGAGCATCGCGACGCTGATCAACGCGCTCGGCTCGGCCGGCATCGGCTTTCGCGACCTGCATACGACGCAGAGCTCGCTCGAGGACATTTTCGTCAGCCTGATCGACAACCGCCGCAACGGCGTGCAGCAAGGAGCCTGACGCATGAACCTGCATGGAATCCGCGCGATCTACCGCGCCGAAATGGCCCGCACGCGCCGCACGCTGATGCAGAGCATCATCGCGCCGGTGATCTCGACGTCGCTGTATTTCGTCGTGTTCGGCTCCGCGATCGGCTCGCGCATCAGCGACGTGAACGGCATCGGCTACGGCTCGTTCATCGTGCCGGGGCTCGTGATGCTGTCGCTGCTGTCGCAGAGCATCTCGAACGCGTCGTTCGGCATCTACTTCCCGCGCTTCACGGGCACGATCTACGAGATCCTCTCCGCGCCCGTGTCGTACTGGGAGATCGTGATCGCGTACGTGGGCGCGGCCGCGTCGAAGTCGATCCTGCTCGGCGTGATCATCCTCGCCACGGCCGGCCTGTTCGTGCCGCTGCACATCCTGCATCCGTTCTGGATGGTGCTGTTCCTCGTGCTGACGGCGGTCACGTTCAGCCTGTTCGGCTTCGTGATCGGCATCTGGGCCGACAGCTTCGAGAAGCTGCAGCTCGTGCCGCTGCTGATCATCACGCCGCTCACGTTCCTCGGCGGCAGCTTCTACTCGGTCGACATGCTGCCGCCCGCGTGGCGCGTCATCACGCTGTTCAACCCGATCGTCTACCTGGTCAGCGGCTTCCGCTGGTCGTTCTACGGGCTCGCCGACGTGCACGTGTGGATCAGCCTCGCCGCGACCGGGCTGTTCCTCGTGATCCTGCTGGCGATCGTCGCGTGGATGTTCCGCACCGGCTACAAGCTGAAGAACTGATGCAAAGCGGCCGCACCCCGCGCCGCCGCCGATGACGCATTTGGGCAAGCAGGCGGCGTTTTTCCTCTGATGCGGCATTTTGTGGTCGCGTCTACTGAAGACGAAGCATCGGGGCCGCGAAGCACGCGCTTCGCGGCCCCTTTTCATTTCAGAGGACGCCATGCCCGCCGCCACCGCTCCCGCCTCCGCCGCCGCCCGGCTCGAACGCCTGCCGTTCTCCGGCTATCACAAGCGGATCTTCTTCATCATCGCGATCGCGTTCTTCTTCGACTCGGTCGACCTCGGCACGATGACGTTTGTGCTCGGCTCGATCCGCAAGGAGTTCGGCCTGTCGACCGCGGCCGCCGGCCTCGTCGCGAGCGCGAGCTTCTTCGGGATGGTGCTCGGCGCGGCCGTCGCCGGCCTGCTCGCCGACCGCTTCGGCCGCCGGCCGGTATTCCAGTGGAGCATGGTGCTGTGGGGCGCGGCCTCCTACCTGTGCTCGACCGCGCAGAGCGTCGACGCGCTGATCGTCTACCGCGTGCTGCTCGGGATCGGGATGGGGATGGAATTCCCGGTCGCGCAAACATTGCTGTCCGAATTCGTGCCGACCGAGAAACGCGGCCGCCTGATCGCGCTGATGGACGGCTTCTGGCCGCTCGGCTTCATCACGGCCGGCATCGTCGCGTATTTCGTGCTGCCGCAGTTCGGCTGGCGCACGGTGTTCGCGCTGCTCGCGATTCCCGCCGTGTTCGTGCTCGTCGTGCGCCGGATCGTGCCCGAATCGCCGCGCTGGCTCGAGCATGCGGGCCGGCACACGGAAGCCGATACGGTGATGCGCACGATCGAGGCGAAGGTGATGCGCTCGGCCGGCGTCACGACGCTGCCGCCGCCGTCGCGGCTTGCGGAACCGGTCGTGGCACGCGGCCACGGCGCGCTGCGCGAGATCTGGAGCGGCGTGTATCGTCGCCGCACGGTGATGGTGTGGCTGCTGTGGTTCTTCGCGCTGCTCGGTTTCTATGGCCTCACGTCGTGGCTCGGCGCGCTGCTGCAGCAGGCCGGTTTCGAGGTCACGAAATCGGTGTTCTACACGGTGCTGATCTCGCTCGGCGGCGTGCCGGGCTTCCTGTGCGCCGCGTGGCTCGTCGAACGCTGGGGGCGCAAGCCGACCTGCATCGCGTCGCTGATCGGCGGCGGTGCGATGGCATACGCATACGGCCAGAGCGCGCTGTACGGCGGCAGCACGACGCTGCTGATCGTCACCGGCCTCGCGATGCAGTTCTTCCTGTTCGGGATGTGGGCCGCGCTGTACACGTACACGCCCGAGCTGTACGGCACGGGTGCGCGTGCGACGGGGTCGGGCTTCGCATCGGCGATCGGGCGCGTCGGCTCGCTGATCGGGCCTTATGTGGTCGGCGTCGTGCTGCCGGTGTTCGGCCAGGGCGGCGTGTTCACGCTCGGCGCGCTGTCGTTCGTCGCGGCGGCAATTGCAGTGTGGACGCTCGGTATCGAGACGAAGGGGCTCGCGCTGGAACAGCTCGCGGCAGGCGACGAAGCGGGCGGCGGCGGCCGGTATGCGGCAGCGGCCGACAAGATGTCCTGAGCGCCGAGTCGACGACCCGGGCGTGCTTTCCGGCCGGCATGGCGTTCAGCGCCATGCCGGCCGCTGCGTGAACTGACAGGATTCGCGCCCGATCACACACGACATCCCGCGCGTGCTCGCCGGCGCGATCGCGCATTGCGAGGCCGTCGCCGCGTACGCCGTGGAGGCGGCCACCCGACGACGGTCCGGCTGGCTCCGGTCAGGCGCCGGCGACGACGAACTCTTCGGCCGCCTTGCGCTGGACCGCGGCCATCACCGCCAGTTCGCGCTTGCTGCGCGCGTCGCCGGACACGACACCCGTCGCGTTCTTTGCCTTCGCACCCAGCGGGAAAAAGACAAACGACGCGCCGGCCGGGGCCTCCGGTTCCGCGCGCAAGCGTTTGTTCAGGATTTTCAGGTACTTCTTCTTCGACACTTCCTTAGCAGCCATGGCACCCTCCGCGTGAACGTGGTGGGGATCAGCATACCAGTTTTGGCACAGGGCTCCGCCGCATCGCCCGCCGGCGCGTGCATCCCCGAATATTCGTCGGAACCGATGTCGATTCGCGTCGCCGTCGCGCGTCGTGTTGTCGTAACCGATCGTTTTGCCGTCGGCGCGGCCGGCGGCGCCCCCTCATTCCCTTCAAGGAGATACGACCATGCGCGTCCTCGTAATCGTCAAGGCCACCGCCGATTCCGAATCCGGCCGGATGCCCGACCCCGAAATGATCGCCGCGATGGGCCGGTTCAACGAAGAACTGGCGAAAGCCGGCATCCTGCTCGCCGCCGACGGGCTGCACCCGAGCATGCGCGGCAAGCGCGTGCACTTTGCCGGCAGGAACCGCACCGTCATCGACGGCCCGTTCGCGGAAACGAAGGAACTCGTCGCCGGCTTCTGGCTGTGGCAGGTGAAATCGATGGAAGAAGCGGTCGAATGGGTGAAGCGCTGCCCGAACCCGATGCCCGGCGACTCCGACATCGAGATCCGCCCGCTGTTCGAGGCCGAGGATTTCAGCCCGGCATTCACGACCGAGTTGCAGGAACTGAAAGCGCGGCAGAGTGCGCAAGCGGAGGCGGCGAAACACGCGTAAGACGGGCGGCGCCGGACGGTTTCACATGACCGCCGGGCGCCGCCCTGTTTTTTGAGTGTGCGCGGCTCATGCGCGTTTGCGCGGCACCGCGAGCCGCTCGACCGCCCCGCCGGTCACGTCCCGGAACAGCCCGGCATTGCCGTACGCCCGCGCGGCAAGCATCGCGCCATAGACCAGCGCCACGAACGTCGCGGCCTCGGTCTGCACCGACACGTCCGGCTGCACGATGCCGTCTTTCACCCCTGCCTCGAGCACGCGCACCAGCCATGCGGCAAGGTCGTCGAAATGCGCCTTTACGGCCCGCGCGACTTCGTCAGGCAGCGCCGGCAGCTCCGCGCCGAGCATGCCGGCCACGCAGAACGGCGCGCTGTCGTCCGCGATGCAGCGTTCCCAGTAGCCGATGTATGCGCGCATCTGCACCAGCGCGTCGGCGCCGCTCGCGTCGAGCAGCGCCATGTCGGCATCGAATTTCGCCTGCGACTGCTGCAGCACGGCGACCGCCAGGTCCGCCTTCGTCGGGAAGTGGTGGTGAATGCTCGCCTTCCGGATGTCGATCGCGTCGGCGATGTCGGCGTAACTGAACCCGCTGTAGCCACGCCGCATGATCAGTTGCCGCCCGGCCTCGATAATGCGGCCCGCCGTACTGTCCCCCGTTACCGTCATATCTGCCTACCATCTAGTCGGATGAAAAACAGGGATAGTTTACCGCCCTGAGATACTCTTTTCCAGCCGTGATTTTTCATTGCATCTCACCCTACCTACTAGTAGGATGAGCACATCGACAGAACGAGATAGCTGTCGATATCCGACGGTTTCCTACCCTGTCTTCCTTCTGGAGAATGAAAATGAAGCGTTTTTCCCAAGTCCGCCAGATCGCCGCGGCACTCGCATTGTCCGCCGCCGCACTCGGTTCGCATGCGGCCGTCGCGGCCCCCGTCAAGAACGTCGTACTGGTTCACGGCTACTTCGCCGACGGTTCGGGCTGGCAAGCCGTCTCGAACATCCTCACGCGCGACGGCTACAAGGTTTCGGTGGTTCAGCAACCCGAAACGTCGTTCGACGACGACGTGAAGGCGACCCGGCGTGTCGTCGACGCGCAGGACGGCCCGAGCATCCTCGTCGGCCACAGCTACGGCGGCGCGGTGATCACCGAAGCCGGCAACGACGACAAGGTCGCGGGCCTCGTCTACGTGGCCGCGTTCCAGCCCGACACCGGCGAAAGCCCGCTCGACCTCACCAAGAAGACGCCGCCCGCGACGAAGGCGATCAAGGCCACCGAAGACGGCCACCTGTATTTCGACGAAGCGTCGTTCCACGCCGACTTCGCGGCCGATGTGCCGGCCGCCGAAGCGAAATTCATGGCGATCTCGCAAGTCACGCCGGCCGCGCAGTCGTTCGGCGTACCCATCACGCACGCCGCATGGCGGACGAAACCGAGCTGGGCGGTGGTCGCCTCCGCGGATCGCGCGATCAACCCCGAGCTCGAACGCTTCATGACGCAACGCGCCGGAAGCAAGACGATCGAACTCAAGTCGAGCCACGTGGCCTACATCTCGCATCCGGCCGAAGTCGCGAAGCTGATCGAACAGGCCGCCAGGGGCGCCGGCAAGGAGTGATGCAACGCATCGCCCGACTTCCCCGGTTGACGCTCCTCGCCGGGTAACGTATCGTTTTGATACGTTACCCGGCGAGCGCCTTCCATCATGCATTCCCGTTTCGACCGCTTCCGCACCACCGCGCTCGGCGCCCAGCTCGAAGCACTGATCGCTCAACCCGAGCGCTACGTCGAATTCGCGGCGCTGTCGCGCGTGGGCGTCGCCGCGATCGGCGCGATCCAGCACGAGATCGCGCTGAAATTCCCCGAAATCGAAACCGACACGACGGCCCGCCAGTTCTGCGGCGCGATGGTCGCGGACGTCATGCGCCGCCACGGCCACGACGTCGTGCAGGCGCGCGGGCGGCTCGGCGGCACGCTGTTCAGTTACGGCGCGGTGTTCAGCGCGCACCCGCAGTTGCTGCCGTTCGCCGGTGTCGTCGCCGCGCTGGCGCAACTGCCCGATCGGCTCGCCGCGTATGCGGCGCACGTGCCGGCCGCACTGCGGACGCGCCGCCCCGACGGCACGGGCTTCTCGCTCGTCGAGCATGCGTGCCACCTGCGGGATCTCGACGCGGTGTTCGCCGAACGCATCGACGCCGTACGCACGCTCGACCTGCCGGTGATCGCCTCCGTCGACGGCACCGCACTCGCCGCGCAACGCGACTATCTCGCGCAGCCGCTCGACGCGGCGGTCGCGGCGTTCCGCACGGGCCGCGCGGCGCTGTGCGCAGTCGCCGCCGCGCTCGATCCCGCGCAGCTCGCACGCTGCGGGCTGCGCGACGGCATCCGCCGCATGTCGCTCGACGAACTCGTGCGCGAACTGCTCGACCACGACCGCACGCACGTGCTCGAACTCGACGAACTGCTCGCCGAACTCGCATTGCCGCCCCTTCCTTGCCCGCCCGCGCCATGACCCAGCCCACGCCCGTCGTCTTCATTCACGGTTTCATCGGCACGCTCGACGTGCGCGGATGGAACGGCCCGCATCTCGCGCCCGACCTGCTCGGCTACGGCGCATATCGCGCGGCGCCATTCGACGCGATCTCGCTTGCCGGCCAGGTCGAGCATGTGCGCCAAACCGTCGATGCTCACTTCGGCGCGCAGCCGGTCGATGTCGTCGGTCACTCGGTCGGTGGCGCGATCGCGATGCTGTTCGCGCATGCGCACCCGGAACGCGTGCGGCGGATCGTCAACGTCGAAGGCAACTTCACGCTCGACGATGCGTTCTGGTCGGCGTCGGTCGGCCGCATGACACCCGACGAAGCCGATGCGATGCTCGACGGGCTGCGCGCCGATGCGCCCGGCTGGCTGCGCGGCGCGATCGACGCGCCGTCGCCGGCCCAGCTCGACGACGCCCGCCGCTGGCTCGCGCATCAGCCTGCATCGACGCTGCGCGCGATGGGCCGCTCCGTCGTCGCGACCACAGGCGAACCCGGCTACCTGCAGGCGCTCGCGCAGGTGTTCGAGCGTCATCCCGTCTGGCTCGTCGCCGGCGAACGCTCGCGCGCGGGCTGGCACGTGCCCGACTGGGCGCTCGCGCGCTGCGCCGGCTTCGACACGATCGCAGGCTGCGGGCACTTGATTCCGGCCGAGCGGCCGGATGCGTTTCGCGATGCAATCGGGCGCATCCTGGGCGCAGCAGGCATCTCCGGTCGTCAGGCGGGGAAAATGTCGAAACCGTATGATTCGCCGAAATTTGGTTGAAAGGCGCGGTTGCTAGAGTCACCGGAACAGGGTTTTCCCGGCGCCCGGCGCCGGACTGGGTCGACACATGCAACGATCGATGCACCTGGCACGTACCTTCTGGCTGCTTCTGCTGCTGGCCGTCACGAGCCCTGCCTTCGCGTTTCATGCGCGGGTCGTCGCGATCCCGAGCGCTGCGATGAGCGAGACACTGAAGGCGACGATCGTGCTGCCCGACGATTACGCGCGCGACAACCGCGGCAACGAACGCTATCCGGTCGTCTATCTGCTGCACGGCTCGGGCGGCGACCATACCGACTGGACGTCGAACACGCACATCGCCGCGCTCGCCGACCGCTATCACGTGATCCTCGTGATGCCCGACGGCGGGCACGAAAGCTGGTATATCGACAGCCCGTTCGATTCGGGCAGCCGCTACGAAACCTTCATCGGCGATGAAGTCGTGTCCTACGTCGACCTGCATTTCCGTACGATCGCGACGCAGCACGCGCGCGCGATCACCGGGCTCAGCATGGGCGGCTTCGGCGCACTGCGCATCGCACTCGACCGGCCCGACACGTTCGGCGCGGTCGGCAGCATCAGCGGCGCGGTCGATCCGCGCTGCTGCGCGGACGAGCCGGGCATCGACCACGTGTTCGGCGATCCCGAACGCCATTCGTCATTCTGGAACCGCAACGTGATCGTCGAAAGCGCGCGCGCGTTCGTGCGCGCCCATCTCGACCTGGCGATCGATTGCGGCCGCGACGATTCATTCGTCGGCTCGAACCGCACGCTGCACGAACGCCTGCTCGCGCTCGGCGTGCCGCACGACTATACGGAGCGGCCCGGCGGTCATACGTGGGATTACTGGGCGAATGCGATCCGCTACCAGATGCGGTTCTTCGCGACCTCGTTCCAGCATCGCGGTTACGCGTACCATCCCGCACCGGCTGTGCCGGAGATGACGCGCGCGGGCTGACGCGTACGCCGCGCGGCCCGCTGAACCCGGTGGTACGTTGCACTGGCATCGACCACCCGACACCTCCCATGCCGCGCGACAACCTGGCGGACCGCCCCGCCTTCATCGCCGTCGCGCGCGAGCGCAGATTCACGCGAGCGGCCGGGCGCTGTGCGACTTCGGTGGCGTTCGCGCTCGCATGGGTCATGAAGAACCGCATCGTCGGCTCGACGATCGCAGGGCTGCGCACCGATGCGCATCGGGACAGCGACATCGATATGCTGACGCTCGAACCCGGCCCGGACGACGAACGGTTCGTCGATGCGCTCGTGCCGCCCGGGCACACATCGACGCACGGGTATACCGATCCCGGCTATCCGGTCGAAGGCTGCAAGGTCTGAAATCTGAACGGGACGAACGAGATGCCGGGCTGCCCTGCCCGGCATGAAGAGGCGCGCGCGTCACTCGACGCGTGGATACATGGAAGCGGCGGAATCAGCTGTCGTGCGCAGTCGTATCGGCGCCGACCACGCGATCGAAGAACTCCTGCGCACGCGCCAGCTCGGCGAGCGCGCGATCGAGGCGCGACATCGCGCGCGCGTATTCGGCCGACGAACCGTCGTCGTCGCTTTCGCCGCGCACGGCGCGAAAGGCCTGATCGACGTTGCGCGTGGCTTCGACGAAGCGTTGCGCGGCCCGGGCTTCCCGCGAACAGATGTGGGTCGACATCGACACTTCTCCCTCAGGGTTGCAGTGTGAAGCACGCCGACGCCCCGTGTGCGTGGTGCGCATGTCGGCAGCGTGAACCACGACCCGTCGATCGTCGACGCATCGGCCGCCGCGCAGCGCGCTTCGAGCCGATTGTCCCTCTGCACTCGCCGCTCCGCTATGGCGAGATTGCAACAAATTCTTGCGCGACGTGCCGCGCGCGATTCGTCACGCGCGCCCGATGCGCGGATGTGCAAGGCCCGCGAACGCGGCCGCTTCGCCCGGCGACAGGTCGAACAGGTCGCCCGTGAGATCGCGCGGATGCTCGGCCGCCGGCCGGTTGCGCAAGCGCGCCACGTGCGTGGGCGCCACATACGCGGCCGCCGTTTCGATCGGCGGCACGTCGAACAGATCGCGTGTGACGCCGCGCACGGCGTCCGTCGGCGAACGGCCGCGCAAGCGCGCGACGAGTTCGACGAAACGATCGAAATCACCGGCGCGCGTCGCCTTGTTCACTTCCGCGAGATCGCGCGCCTTCAGCACGCACGGCTGGGCGAGCCGCACGAAATACGGTGCCTCGAGCTCGACCGACAGCGCGAGCGGATAGCTCTTGCCCGTCTGCTCCTTCGCTCGCCCGACGCAATCGACCACGGCCGCGCCCTGTGCGGCGCCGAGCGCCTTGCCGGTGCTCACGCTGCGCAGGTGATCGGGAAACACGCGCAATTGCGTGCCGACCGTCAGCGCGGTGGAGGACGCGCAGACGAGCGCGTAGTGCTGTTCGCGGCGCCGGCCCGACGGCAAGGTCGAGCGGCTCGCGATGAAGGTATGCGGCGGCAACGGCCGCACCTGCCCGCTCGCGTCGATCCACGCATTCCACAACAGCGCGTCCTTGCGCTCGCCCGCGCGCGGGCGCGACGCGACCGGCGAGAACAGCGCGAGCAGCGAACCCGTGCGATGCGCGGCGATCTGCGCGCTGTTGCCGAGCGGCTGGTTGATGCCCCACAGAAAACGCCCGCCCCCGAGCCGGCGCTCCCATTCCTTGCGGAGCACGACGGTCGGCAGTTCCTCGCCGGACTCGGTACCGATCTTGGTCCAGCAGAACGTGGGTGGGAGGTGTTTCAGTGTCATCAACTTTCTCGGGATACAGCCTCGCTGGTGACAGCAAGCCCATTCAACAGCCGTAACTGTATAGGTATAATGCATCGCATGGAAGCCCCGGACCAAGATTTTCCCGTACAAGACCTGTTGCGCCGCCTGCTGGCAGATACACGCTCGTCCAGCGAAATAGCGCGACTCTCCGGGGTCAGCCAGCCGACCGTATCGCGCCTGAGGCTGTCGAACGGGCATCGGCTGCGCCGCAGCGCGCCATTCAATAAGCTATGCAATTTCTACGGCGTCGATACCGAGCCATCGCGCCGCCAATACAACGACCTGTTGCGCGACGCGATCGTCGACGCGTGGGACGGATCGGACGAGCACGGCCGCGCGCTGCTGGTCGTGATCCAGGGGTTGAAGGGATTGCAGGCCAAGGCGGACGACGGATGATCGCCGGGCCGTGACGCGCGGCACATGGCGCGCGACCCGCGCGCCGCCGCTGCGGAAAGCAGGAAAGCCGGCAAGAAGGAAAAGAAGATGCCGTGCAACACCAGGCATGCGATCCGCCCGGCTTCGATCGAAGGGAATCGAGCGCTGCGCCGAACGCGTGCTCTCTCGCCACACGCCAGCAAGCAAACCTCGAGATCCGGCTTCGGAACGCCGCCGCGAAATGACAACGGACAGCGGACAGCGGCCGCACCGGTTCTCGGCAACGCCTGCGCTTCGCCTGCATTGCGTCAATGCCTTATTCGTCAAGGATGACGAATGACTTACATCATCGTTTCCCGTTTATAAAAAACACCCTGAGAAGCGATTATCTAAACTTTTTAAACCTAATCAAAAAAAGTTTGACTCGTCGTTTTCTTTCTTGTTATCTTTCCCCGCAAGAAATATCGTCGGGAAATCGAATCCGCATCAGGGAATCAACGGCCCGACAATCAACTTCCGTTTTTATTACGTTTCAAACGACAAGTAGCTGATTCGTAAGCCGCGGCACCCGCTCGCAACACACAGCTCCCGCTTCACCGGTCATCCCGTTCCGCTTCTGGCGGAAGAGGACGATGTCGACATCTCTCCCGGCTGACCGGGACATTCGATCTCGCCCGCAGCACCTCACACGAAACACGCACACCACGTCGTCGCTCGACAATGCATTGCCCGCTTATACGGATTTCATACATTGGATTCCTAATTAAGTGATAACGCAGTAAAGCATCCGCAACAGCAGATTGAAGGGAAACAGTTGGCCGGCACGCGCGCCGTTGCTGTGACGCGAGCCGGCACGACAGCGGGCCGTGCGCGGGATCGACGTTCGCGATACGCGAATCCGACACCCGGGCCGGCCTCCGATCTTGATGGTGGGAGGGGGAGGAAAGCTTATGTCGCCGTGAATCACGCCGGTCGGTCCGGTCTTGCGTCAGGTTGCATGCGCCGCCCTGCCGCTACCCGCGATCCGGGTCGCGCGCTGCACCGGTTCTTCGTCGAAATCTCGGAGCTCACAATGCAGAGAACTCAGCACGTCAATCGCACACGCTCGCAACGCTTTGCCCTCGCCGCACTGCCGCTCGCGGTAGCCGCCACGCTGGCGCCGCTGCCCGCCCAGGCCGCAACCAGCTGGGTGCCGACCCGCACCGCCGCTTTCCTGCTGTCGAATGCGCCCGCCGCGGCTGCTTCGGCCGCCTCGCAGGCCCAGCCTGCGTACTCGCTCAACAGCATCGGCACGCCGGCGCTCACCGACACGCACGTCACCCCGCTCGAACTGAGCCAGCCGCTGCATGTCACCGTGGTGCTGAAGAACCGCAACACCGACCAGCTCGACGCGTTCCTGCGCGACGTCAACCAGCCGGGCAGCGCCAACTACCGCAAGTACCTGACGCCCGCGCAGTTCAAGGCGCGCTTCGCGCCGACCGACGACCAGGTCGCGGCCGTCGTGGCCCACCTGAAGGCAAACGGCTTCAGCAACGTCACGGTGTCGGAGAACAACACGCTGGTCTCCGCCGACGGCAACGCGACCAACGCACAAAACGGCTTCCACGCGAGCATCAAGCGCTTCAACTATCGCGGCAAGCCGGTCTTCGCGAACGATTCGGCCGCGTTGATCCCGGCGTCGCTCGGCCCGGTCGTCGATGCGGTGCTCGGCCTGCAGAACGCCGCGGTGCCGCACCGCCTGCTCCACCGCTTCGCGCCGGCCGCCGCCATCGAGCCGAACAAGATCGCGAAGAACGCGGCCGCCGCGTCGCAACAAGTCGGCCACCAGCCGACCGATTTCGCGAAGATCTACGATGCGAGCGGCCTGCCCGCCGCGACCAACACCACGGTGGGCATCATCACCTGGGGCGACATGACCCAGACCATCGCCGACCTGAACACCTTCACGCAGAATGCCGGCCTGCCGACCGTCAACACGGCCGTGGTCGCGGGCGGATCGGGCACGCTGGCCGACGACGGCGATCCGGGCGAATGGGATCTCGACAGCCAGGACATCATCGGCACGTCCGGCGGCGTCAAGCAGCTGATCTTCTACTCGGCGGTGAACGGCGACAGCAACGACAGCGGCCTCACCGACGCGACGCTGACCGCGGCGTACAACAAGGCCGTGACCGACAACAAGGCGACCGTCATCAACGTGTCGCTCGGCCTCGACGAAACCGCCGCGAACTCGGACGGCTCGCTCGCCGCCGACGACGCGGTGTTCAAGCAGGCCGTCGCGCAGGGCCAGGTCTTCTCGGTCTCGGCCGGCGACGCGGGCGTCTATCAATGGTCGACGTCGCCGCAAGGCGCGCCCGGCTACATCGGCACGTACAACGGCACGTCGGTCAGGACGACGATCAACCTGTCCAAGTACAGCGTGTCGTCGCCCGCGAGTTCGCCGTATGTCGTCGCGGTCGGCGGCACGACGCTCTCGACCACCGGCACCACGACGTGGGCCGGCGAAACCGTGTGGAACGAAGGCGTCGCGTACGCGGATCTCGACAGCAACGGCAACCCGGTCGACAACGCCGTGCGGATCTGGGCGACGGGCGGCGGCGTGAGCGCGTTCGAAACCGCGCCGAGCTGGCAGACGGCCGCGCTCGGCAGCACGGTGACGAAACGCGTGGTGCCCGACGTGGCGTTCGACGCCGCGCAATCGACGGGCGCGTACATCGTCATCAACGGGCAGGCCAACCAGCTCGTCGGCGGCACGAGCCTCGCCTCGCCGATCTTCGTCGGCGGCTGGGCGCGGGTCGAATCGGCGAACAACAACAGCCTCGGCCTGCCGACGTCGGCGTTCTACCAGAACTTCCCGACCAATACGTCGCTGCTCCACGACGTCACCTCGGGCAACAACGGTTACAGCAGCCACGGCTATACCGCGAAGGCCGGCTGGGACGACGATACGGGCTTCGGCAGCCTGGACTTCGCGAAGGTCAGCGCGAGTTCGGCGAAGTAAGACCCCGGCGCGATGCGGCGCGGCGAAGGTGCCGCATCGCATCGTCCATGCAACGCGACACCGCGCGAGCTATTGGCCGCGAGCGGGCGCGGTAACGAAGCCGACTTTCGTGAGACCGGCCGCCTGTGCGGCCGCAAGCAGTTTTGCGACGCTGTCGTAGCGGGCCGCGCGATCGGCGGACAGGCGCACTTCCGGTTGAGGCGCGGTGCGGGCCGCCGCTGCAAGACGGGCCGCCAGCCCGGTATCGGACACCGGCTGCGCGTTCCAGCTCACGCCGCCGCTCGCATCGATCGAGACATCCACATGCGGCACGCTCGTATCCTCGCGCGGGCTCGCCGCCTGCGGCAATGCAACGCGCGCGGCGTGATGCAGCACCGGCAGCGTCACCATGAACACCACCAGCAGCACGAGCATCACGTCGATCAGCGGTGTCATGTTGATCTCGGCTGCGAGCGCATTTCCTTCGGGCGCGTCGTCCGGGCCGGCGTTCATGCTCGCGCTCCGTCGGCGGCAGGTTGCAGGTCGGCCGGCATCCTGGTCGCCGGTTCGGGCCGCGCGGCGGTCTCGGGCACGCTGCCGGTCAGCAGCAACAGATGCAGCCCGTGCGCGAAGCGGTTGAGCCGCGCAACGATATCGCGCGACAGCCGCACCAGCGTGTTGTAGCCGAGTACGGCGGGGATGGCGACGCACAGTCCGAATGCCGTCATCACGAGCGCCTCGCCGACCGGCCCCGCTACCCGGTCGAGGCTCGCCTCGCCGGTTGCGCCGAGCGACAGCAGCGCGTGATAGATCCCCCAGACGGTGCCCAGCAGTCCGACGAACGGTGCGGTGCTGCCGATCGATGCGAGCACGCCGAGCCCGCGCTGCATCCGCGCCACCGATTCGTCCACCGACGTCTTCAGGCTGCGCGACAACCAGTCGCTCGCGTCGATCCGGTCGTGCAGCCGGTGCCTGCTCGCTTCGTGATGCGCGATCGCCGCCTGGCCCGCGCGAACGAGATCGACGAACGGCCTGTCCTGCCCCCCGAGCGCGTGCATCGCGCCGGCCGCGCCGCCGGCGCCCCGAAAGCGCGCTTCCGCGCGCACCGCGCGGCGCCGGATGCCGACGAGTTCGATCGCCTTGATCACGATCACCGTCCACGATGCGATCGACATCGCGACGAGCAACAGCGCGACCGCGCGCGTCATCGGGTCGCCCTGCGTCCATACGTGCTCGATTCCGTAGATTGTCATGATGAAGTGTCCTGTCAGTCGTCGAGGTTGAACGCGATCGGCGCGCGTGCCCGCGTCGGCACCGGCGCGCCGTTGAACACATGCGGCGCGCAGCGGCTCGCCAGTACGGCTTCACGCGCCGCCGCGTCGAGACGCGGATAACCGCTGCCGGTCACGACACGCGCGGCGACGATCTGCCCCGCCGCATCGGTCTCCAGTTCGACGAGCACGGTGCCGTGCTCGCCCAGCCGCAGCGACTGCGGCGGGTAGTCGGGTTTGACCAGCGTGCAGTCGGGATGCGCGACGAAGCGCGGCGGCGCAGATACGGAAGACGTTCGGGATTCGGGTTGAGTCGGGGTCGGGGTCTGCGTCTGCGTCGGCATCCGTGCGGCCGCATCGTCTGGCGGCGTATCGCGTTGCGCCACGGCCGGCGAGGACGGACCTGGCCGTGCCGGAGCCGGCACAGGCGCGTCATGCGCCGGCGGGCGGGTACGGCCGGACGCGACCTGCCGGTTCGTCCGCAACGCACTGCCCGCAGATGATCGGGGCGCAGACGTAGCCTCCTGCACCGCGCGCGACGCGGCAACCGGCTTCGCCTTCGCAGCCGCCATCGTCGACGCCTCCGGCATCGCCGCGATCAGCGTCGCCACCATCACCTGCCGTTGCAGTGGTTCGCGTCGTACGATCTGCTGATGTGCAAGCAGTACGAACAGGGCGGCATGCAGAGCGCATACGACTGCGAAAACCGACGCGACGCAAATTCCGCGATGGCGTGCCCGATCGCCAGCGGCACCACGCACGCCGGTCGCCTGCCGCGCGCCGAAGGCAGCGGTGCTCATCGCCCCCGCCTTCCCGCGTTCACCCATCCTCGTACATGCGCGCCACATCGCCGACATGAAGAGGAGTGCATATCTATCGATCCGTCTTCCATCGCGTTGCCTTGCCTTGTTAGCCGCGCGGCCGTTGCCGTCGCCGTTGCCGTGTCAGCAGTCGCAGGCCGCTCCACATTGCGCGAGCGAATTCTCCTTGCTGCGGAACACCAGCGGTCGTTCGTCGCGCGGCGCGGGTCGCCGCGCGAATTGCACGGCCTGCTCGACCCGGCCGTGATGCGCGGACTTCTCGCACACCGGATCGGGCTGCGCCGGGTCGCCGGCCAACTGGTACGCCTGGCACCGGCAGCCGCCGTGATCGACATGCCGCTCGTCGCACGTACGGCAAGGCTCGCGCATCCAGTCCTCGCCGCGATACGCGTTGAATGCGTCGCTGTCGTACCAGATTTCCTTCAGCGACCGGTCGCGCACGTTCGGCAGCGCGAGCCCCGGCAGCGACCGCGCGGCATGACACGGCAGCGCGGTGCCGTCCGGCGCGACGCCGAGAAACACCGAACCCCAGCCGTTCATGCACGCTTTCGGGCGACGCTCGAAATAGTCGGGCACGACGAACAGGATCTTGCAACGCTCGCCGATCAGCTTGCGATAGCGGTTGACCGTTTCCTCCGCCTCGCGCACCTGCTCGACGGTCGGCATCAGCTGGTCGCGGTTCACCATCGCCCAGCCGTAGTACTGCGTGTTCGCGAGCTCGAGGTAATCGGCGCCAAGGTCGAGCGCCATCTCGATGATCTGTCCGACGTGCGGCAGGTTGTAACGATGCAGCACGCAGTTGAGCACCATCGGGTAGCCGTGCGCCTTGATCAGCCGCGCGACACCGCGCTTCAGCTCGAACGTGCGCGTGCTCGTCAGGAAATCGTTCAGCTCGCGCGTCGAATCCTGCAGCGACAACTGGATATGGTCGAGCCCGGCCGCCTTGAGCCGCTCGATGCGCGTGACGTTCAGCCCGACGCCCGACGTGATCAGGTTCGTATAGAAGCCGAGCCCGCGCGCATGCGCGACGAGCGTCTCGAGGTCGTCGCGCTGCAGCGGCTCGCCGCCCGAGAAACCGATCTGCGCGGCGCCGAGCGCGCGCGCATCGCTGATGACCGTGCGCCACGTGTCGGTGTCGAGTTCCGCGCCGTGCGTCGCGAAATCGACCGGGTTGTAGCAGAACGCGCAGTGCAGCGGGCAACGGTACGTCAGTTCCGCGAGCAGCCACAGCGGCGCGGACGGACGGGGAGTGTCGGGCGTCATGTCAGTCGAGCCAGCCGCGCAGTCGCGCATGATCGAGGAAACGGTACACGTCGGTCGCGAGGTCCGACTGGCTGAACAGGCGCTCGAGTTCGCCGATGATGTCGTCCAGCTCGCGCGTGCCGTCGCAACGCGCGAGGATCTCGCCGGCACTCGGGTTCAGTTTGACCATTCCTTCCGGGTAGAGGAGCACGTATGCATCCTGGGCCGCCTCCCATTGCAGGCGGTACATGCCCCTGAGGCAGGGGCGCAGCGGCACGCCGCTGGCAGCTTCGATCGCGTTCATAGCGGGTAGGCCTTTTCGACGGCGTCGAGCATCGACCACAGGATGTCGAGCTTGAATTGCAGGATGCCGAGCGCACGCTGCTGCGCATCCGGCGTCGTGAAGTGCTGCAGCGTGACCGCAAGCCCGTGCTCGACGTCGCGCTGCGCAAGCGGCACGCGGCTGCGGAAGTAATGCAGCCCGTCCGGCTCGATCCACGGGTAATGCGACGGCCAGCCCGCGAGCCGGTCGAGATGGATCTGCGGCGCGAACATCTCGGTCAGCGACGAGCACACGGCTTCCTGCCATGGCGCGCGCCGCGCGAAATTCACATACGCGTCCACCGCGAAACGCACGCCGGGCAGCACGTGTTCGAGCGACCACAGTTCGTCTCGCGTCAGACCGCATGCCTCGCCGAGGCGCACCCATGCCTCGATGCCGCCTTCGTTGTCGCCCTGCCCGTCGTGGTCGATCAGCCGCTGGATCCAGCGGCGCCGCGTGTCGCGGTCGGGGCAGTTCGACAGGATCGCCGCATCCTTGAGCGGGATGTTGATCTGGTAGTAGAAGCGGTTCGCGACCCAGCCGCGGATCTGCGTGGGCGAACAGGCACCGCTGTTGAGCCGGCGGTTGAACGGGTGATGGATGTGATAGCGCGATTCGAGCGCGCGCAGGCGCGCCTCGAATTCGGTCGCGCTCCAGGGCGTCGGATGCAATGCCGTAGCGGGAATCGGTGCGTTCATGGTCAGACCTGGAATTGCATGCCGTCGTGCGCGACGTCGATGCCATGCGCGCGCAGGTGCGCGTGCTCGACGGAATGCGGATCGAGAATCGGATTCGTGTTGTTGATGTGCGTGAGCACCTTGCGCGTGTGCGCGGGCAGCGTGTCGAGCCAGTCGATCATGCCGGGCCGCCCGTGCTCCGCGCATTGCGCGAGATGCCCCATGTCGGCCGCGTGCTTGCCCGACAGGCCGAGGTCGATCATCTCGGTGCCGCTCCAGAACGTGCCGTCCACCAGCACGAGATCGGCGCCGTCCATCGCCGCGCGCACGTCGTCGGTGACGGCCGCGAGCCCCGGCGCATAGAACGCGCGCCGGCCGCTCGCGACATCCTCGATCGACAGCGCGATGTTGTCGCCGGGCGCGGCCGACGCACGCCGTGGCGAATAAGGCGGCGCCTTGCTGTCGACGGGAATCGCGGTAAAGCGGACCCCGCTTGCCGCCGGCACCGTGAATGGCTCGCCGAGCACGATCGTGTGCGCGGCGACGCCGCAGTAATGGCCGAGCAGCGGCACGAGCGGCAAGCCGGTCGACAGGTCGTCGAGCACCGGCGCGCTCGCGTAGAGCGGCAGCGGCGTCGAACGCTCGCGCAGCATCAGCAGGCCCGTCACGTGATCGATCTGCGCGTCGCACAGCACGACGGCGGCGATGCCGCTGTCGCGAATCGCGCGTGCCGGCTGCAGCTCCGGATCCGCGCGCAACTGGGAAAGGATGTCGGGCGACGCGTTGACGAGGACCCAGTCGATGCCGTCGTCGCTGACCGCGATCGACGACTGTGTGCGAGGCAGCACGTGGCCGCTTCCGCTGCGTGCGCGGCGACAGTTCGCGCAATTGCAGTTCCATTGCGGCAGGCCGCCGCCGGCTCCCGAGCCGAGTATCTTGATCTTCATGGGCGTCAGCTCCCGACGCCGCCCGCGCCGATCACGGCAAGACGGGCGGCACGCTCGGCGATCAGCGGTTGGCGATGTACATCGTGATTTCGAAGCCGAAACGCAGGTCGGTGTAAGACGGGGTGGTCCACTGCATGATGTGTCTCCTGATTGAGTTGATGAGTTGCGTCGGTGAGTCGTACAACCGCGGCAATCGAGCGGTCGGTTCCTATTCAGCAAGGAGCGTGCCGAGGCCGCACTTCGACGGCCCGACAGCGATACGCGGCGGTCGCCCGGGCATCGGGACGGAATCCTTACGATTTGCCTACGCGATTGGCACGAATGCGGTTCGGCGTCACGGCCGCACGATGCGCGTGGGCGGTGACAGGTGTTGAATCGTTGAACACCGGTGTTGCAACTTGACACACCGGCTGTGACAGGCCGCGCGGCCGTGAACCCGTGGCGCGCGTCAGCTTTCGTCGGACGGCTGGCGCTGTGGGTCGGCGGCCGGCATCTTCCGGTAGATCGTGTTGCGCGACACGCCGAGCGCGCGCGCCGCCGCGGACACGTTGCCGCCATGGCGCGCGAGCGCAGCCGCAATCGCGGACGCGGCGACATCCTGCAGCCGCGCATCGCCTGCCGGGAGCGCGTCCGCGGGCCATGCCGCGGCGGACGGATCGTGCGCGGCCGGCTCGGCCCGGATATCGTCGCGGCGCAGGTCGTCGAAGAAATCGTCCGGCAGGTGCTCGCGCCGGATCTCGCCGTCGTCGTCGACCATCGCCGCCGCCGTGCGCAGCAGGTTGCCGAGCTGGCGGAAGTTGCCGGGCCACGCGCAGCGCACGAACAGCGCCATCACGTCCGGCGCGACGGACAGCGGCGGCCGGCCCGGGCCCGCGTAGGCTTCCCGTTGCAGCATCTTCTGCACGACCACCGCGAGATCCGTGCGGTCGCGCAGCGGCGGCAGGCGTACCACGAGGCCGTTCAGCCGGTAGTACAGATCCTCGCGAAAGCGGTTCTGCGCAATCATGTCGCGCAAGTCGCGGTGCGTCGCGCAGATGATCGCGATGTCCACGGCGATCGTCTTCGTCGATCCGAGCGGGTTGACGAGGCGCTCCTGCAGCACGCGAAGCAGCCGCACCTGCAGCGGATACGGCATGTCGCCGATCTCGTCGAGAAACAGCGTGCCGCCGTTGGCTTGCAGCAGCTTGCCGATCGAGCCCTTGCGGCGCGCGCCGGTGAAGGCGCCCTCTTCGTAGCCGAACAGCTCGGACTCGATCAGCGTCTCCGGAATCGACGCGCAGTTGACCGCGACGAACGGCGCATCGCGCCGCGGCGAGTCGTTGTGGATCGCCTGCGCGAGCAGCTCCTTACCGGTACCGGTCTCGCCGGTGATCAGGATCGGGATGTCCTTGCCGATCACCTTGCGCACCTTCGCGATCACGCTTGCAACCTGCGGATCGCCGGTATCGAGGTAGTTGAGCCGCGACAGGCCGGCCGACGTGCCGGCCGCCGGCGCGGGCACGGCATTCGCGCGCGCGGCCGGCGCACCCGCATCGTGAACGTCCGTCGGCCGGCTGCCTTCGGCGAGCGTCGCGCGCCGGAAATGCACGCGCGCGCAGACCACCGCGCCGTTGCAGAGGTTCAGCATCAGGTGCCGGTCGGTGCTTGCGCGCATGCGGTCGATCAACTGCGCGCTCGTGACGTCGAACAGCGACGACAGCGTATGCGCGCGCAGCGCGGCAAGCGGCATGCCGAGCTGGAACTGCGCACTGCGATTGGCCGACAGGAAACGGCCGTCGGCGGTGAAGGCGACGATCCCCTCCATCAGCGTGCCGAGGAACTCGGGGCGGCCATGGAACGACACCTGCAACGTCTCCTGAAAGGTCGTCGTAAACAGGTGATTCTCGATCATCTGCACCGACATCTTCGCGAGCGCCATCGTGTGCTGGTGATAGCTGCGGTGATCGCCGGTCACGTCGAGCACGCCGATCGCGTCGCCGTACGGATCGAGGATCGGCACGCTCGAACAGGTGAGGAAGCGGTTCGCTGCGAGGAAGTGCTGGTCGCCGTGAACGACCATCGGGCACAGCTCGGCGAGCGCCGTACCGATCGCGTTGGTGCCCTGCCGGTCCTCCGCCCAGTTCGCGCCCGGGCGCAGCGCGACCTTCTCCGCCCGGCGCAGGAAATCGTCGTCGCCGATCGAATGCAGGATCAACCCCTGCGCATCGGTCAGCACGATCATGCTCTGCGTGTTGACGATCTGCTCGTGCAGCGTCTCCATCACCGGCATCGCGTGCGCGCACAGCACGCGGCTCTGCTCGCGCTTGAGCACCAGCGCCGCGCTCGACAGCACGTCGTAGTCGGGGCGCGCCGAGACCTGCAGGCCGAACGTCTCGGACCGCTCATGGGCTTTCTGGATCGACGGCGCGGGCCAGCCGGCGGGATGCGCGGCCCGCGATCCGGCCGCCTGCTCTACGTCATCGCGCATTGTCTCCTCCGGGGATCTTCCGGTCAGTTGCCGGACTCTTTGCCGTCATTGCAAGCAAGCATCGGGCCACGCAAGGGGCACGGCCCCGATCGAAAGCAGATTGCAAGACACGATCCGGTTCCGCCGGGCGTGTCGAGTCACCGCACGGGCCGGTCTTCGTGATACCGCGTCTGCCCGACGCGTGACTACCCGTGCGAATCCCGATCTTTGCGGCTGGCGCGTTTCTGGCTTTGTCATGGATCAATTACAGTGGTCGCTTCGGCTCTCTCGCGGCCGCATGACGATTGACCCGATTCCCCCCGAACCGATTCGACACGATGCCTGCCCCGATTCGCCCCCTATCCCGATCCCGCCCCGCGTCGACGGTGTCTCCGGCCGCGCTCGCCGCGCCCGTTCGCGGACGCTTGCACCGCGACGCGCAATCGATCGCGTTCTCCGTCGCCGGCGCGGCGCACGGCCATCCGGTCGTCGTGCTGCACGGCGGGCCCGGCAGCGGCAGCCAGGCCGGCATCCTGCGGCTGTTCGACCTGACGCGGATGCGCGTCGTGCTCGTCGACCAGCGCGGCGCGGGCGCATCGGCACCGCGCGGCAGCACACGCCACAACGACACCGCGCGGTTGATCGACGATCTCGAAGCGGTGCGCGCGCAGCTCGGCATCGCGCGCTGGGGCGTCGTCGGCGGCTCGTGGGGCGCGGCTCTCGCACTGGCATACGCGGGCACACATCCCGCACGGATCACCGGCGTCGTGCTGCGCGGGCTGTTCCTGACGTCGCGACGCGAAGTCCGCCGGTTGTTCACGACGTCGCGAACGCGCGCACCCCGCGAATGGCGACGCCTGTACGCGGCGGCCGGCTGCAGCCGGCCGGATCGCCTGCTGTCGTGCTGCGCGCGGCGGCTGCAACCCGGCGCGGGCGCGGCCCGGCAGCAGGCGGTGGCGCTTGCTTGGCACGCGTACGAGAACGCCATCCTCGCATCGCCGAACCCGCGCCGCTCACCCGCGGATGCGATCCGCTCGCACAAGACCGTCGCCCGATTGATCGACAAGTACCGGATCCAGGCGCACTACCTGCTGCGCGACTGCTGGCTCGGCGAGCGCCGCGTGCTCGCGCTCGCGCGCCGGGCGGCGCAGGCCGGCGTGCCGCTGTTCGCCGCGCACGGGATGCACGATCCCGTCTGCCCGGCCGCCAACGTCGCCCGCCTCGCGCGTGCCGTGCCCGCGGCCGCGATCGAACACGTGAGCGCCGGGCACCTCGCAAGCGACCCGGCCTTGGCACGCAGCATCGCCCGCGCCGTGGCCGCGATGTTCGCGGCGGCACCGCTCGCCCGACCGGGCCCGTCGCGCACATCCTGAGCGCCGCTCAGGCTGCGACGCGGCAACGCACGCAGCCGGGCAACGCTCAATCCCACGCGTAACGCACGCCGACCCACGCACCGCGCGGCGCACCCGGCCCGACGAACTGTTCGTTGACCGGATTCGCACCGTCGAACGTGTGATTCGGCCCGTTGAAGAAGTTCTGGCCCAGCACGCCGAAGCTCGCATAGCGCTTGTCGAACAGGTTCGTCACGCTCGCGAAGACTTCGAAGCGCTTCGTGATCCGGTAGCGCATGTCGAGATCGACGAGCACGTAGCCCGCGATCCTGCCGTTCACGTCCTGGTTGTTCTCGTCGCCGCGCGCATACACGCCGCTGCGCCACGTGACGTTCGCGCCGATATCCCACCTGGGCGTCGCCGCGTAGTCGAGCCGGAGTTTCACCGTGTGTGCGGGAATACCGGGAATATGGTCGCCTTGCTTGACGGCCACGTTGCCGTTCGCGTCGGCCGCCGAATTCGCCGGGCTGTGCTCGGTCCACGACGACCGGTAGGTCGCATCGACATAGCTGTACGAAAGCCCGACACCGAGCGGGCCGAAGCGCGTGCGGCCCGCGAGTTCGATGCCTTGCCGCCGCGTATCGCCGACGTTGCGGAAATAACCCTGCGCGCTTGCCGGGCTGCTGATGAACTGGATGTCGTCGGTCAGCGTCGTGCGGTAGGCGGCGGCGCTCCAGGTCGTCGCGGCGCCGATGCGGCCGCGCATGCCGGCTTCGAACGTCTTCGAGATCACCGGCTTGAGCGCCGGGTCCGCGATGAAGTCGTTCGGCAGCGAACACGGCGCGGCCGGATCCGCGCATGCGAGTTCGATCGCGGTCGGCGAGCGCATCCCTTCGTTGTACGTCGCATAGGCGGTGAAGCCCGCGACCGGGTTCCAGTTGAGCCCGACTGCCGGGTTGAACCGGGAGAACACATGGTTGCCGTCGAGCAGCGGCTGCACGCCGCTCTCGTCGCCGATCTGCGCCTTCGACCAGTCGTAGCGGCCCGACACCGTCAGCGTCCAGTGCGGCGTCAGCGACAGTGCATCGCTCAGGTACACGCCGAGGTTCGCGTTGCGCGTCTTCGCGCGGGTCTGCGGCTCGAAATCACCGACGCCGATCGCCGCGCGCGTGTCGGTGAAATACGCGTCCTGCGACGACGCGACGTAGCTCGAGTTCGCGACATCGGCCGCCACGCCTGCGATCAGCTGGTTCGCCATCCCGCCGAGCTTGCCGAGCAGCGTGAGCTGCAGGCTGCCGCCGTAGCTGTCGGTCACGATCGTCGACTGCGCATTGGTGCCTTGCACCGCGTCGACCGTGCCGTCGTCGCCGACCGATCCGTAATCGGTATTGTTGTTGCTGCTGACGTTGGTGTTGCGCAGGTGCCGATAATACGCATTGCCGCTCAGCTCGACGTGCTCGCCGAAGAAACGATCGCCCGACAGCGTCAGGTAGCCGGCGCTGTTGCGGTTCAGGTCGGGATAGGTGTACGCCTGCTTCCGGTTGTCGAGGAACGAGCGCGGGATCGTCTGGGTGCCGTACAGCGCGTTGTCGGCGCCGCCGGCGGAAATCGACAGCGTCGTGTCCGAATCCGTGTAGCGCAGCTTGCCGAACGCCTGCCGCACGCGGCTCGCATTGTGGTCGGCCCAGCCGCCGTCGTTCGCGACGTTCGCCGTCGCGTAGTAGTCGAGGTTCGAGCCGATCGTGCCGCCCTGCTCGATTGCGGCCGTCTTGCGGCCCCACGAGCCGCCCGACACCTCCGCTTCGCCGCCCGGGTTCGACTTGCCGTTCTTCGTCGTGATCGCCAGTGCGCCGCCGAGCGTATTGCGTCCGTATACCGGGTTGGAGCCCGGGATCAATTGCATCCGGTCGATTGCCTGCGTCGGCAGGATGTCCCAGTTCACGACGTCGCCGAACGGTTCGTTCACGCGCACGCCGTCGACGAACACCGACAGCCCCTGCGGCGTACCGAGCAGCGGCGATGCGGTGAAGCCGCGATAGTTGACGTCGGTCTGGTACGGATTGCCCTGCGCCTCCGAGATCGTCACGCTCTGCAGGTTCGCGGCGAAGAAGTCGGCAAGCGTCGCGCGGTGCTGGGCATCGAGTTCCGCCGCGCGTACCGTCTGCACGTTCGCCGGCACCTTCTGCAGCGGCGTACCGATCCCGAGCAGCGGCGTCGTGCCGACGACCACCACCGTCGGCAATGTGACGGCCGGCGCTTGCGGCGCTTGCGGCACTTCCGGCGCAACGGCGACGGCAGCCGGCGGCACCGCACCGCCCGTCGCGGCCGTGCCGTCCGCAGGCTGCTGCGCACGCGCGCTGCCCGTCGACAGGCCGAACAGCGCGATGGCGCCGAGGGCCGGCCCGAGAAGCGCGCCACGCATCGCGCCACCATGCCGCGCGCGACGCTCGCGTCGCATCGCGCCGCCCTTTCCGGCTGCCTTTGGCCTCCTGATCATTTCATTCGTCTCCATGCTTGTATTTCGCCGTGGTGTGCCCCGCACCGCGCGGCGTGCTGTTGTCGCGAAGCAGCGTGCGAGAACCGTGCCAGCCGCATCGGCACGACGCCCGCGCGCGTCGCCGCGCACGGCGTGCGTGACACCGGCGCGGGCGGCGCCCCACCTGTCACGGATGCCGCGCCACCTGTCATGTTTGGCAACACTGCGCGCACGGAGGTGTACCTGAATGCAACACCTTCGTTGCCACGTGCGCTCGACGCTCGCCGACGCCGCACGACGCACGATGCGCCCGTGTGCCGCGTCACACCGGCTTCGCGCCGCGATGGCATGCGACTTGCGTGAACGGCAGCGCACTCGGCCCGGAATCCCCACCGTGCCGGCGCGACGAACCGTTCGCGGCGGTGCGACCACAATGACTCAGGAGACAACCATGAAGAAACTCTCGGCTTCAGCGAGCCGGCTGGCGACGATCGGCATCGCGGCGGCAGCGGCCGTCGCGCTGAACCCCGGCCTCGTCGAAGCGGCCGCGGACTACCCGGCCGTGACCTACCAGCGGCTGACCGATGCGCACACCGATCCGGGCTGGCTGACCTACTACCGCACCTACGACGGCCAGTCGCATTCGCCGCTCAAGCAGATCGACGCGTCGAACGCGAAGGAACTCAAGCAGGTGTGGGCCTACAAGTTCCCCGCCGAGCTGAAGCAGGGCTTCGAAGCCACGCCGATCGTCAACGGCAACTACCTGTTCGTGACCACGCCGAAGGACAACGTCTACGCATTCGATGCGAAGAGCGGCAAGCAGCTGTGGAAATACGAACCGAAGCTGGGCGCGGCATCGTTCAAGACCGCATGCTGCGACGTCGTCAACCGTGGCGTCGCGCTGTACGGCAAGAACGTCTACGTCGCGATGCTGAGCGGCGAGGTCGTGGCGCTCGACGCGCAGACGGGCGATCTCGTCTGGAAGAAGCAGATGTTCGAGCCGGGCCTCGGTTATGCGTTCTCGCTCGCGCCGCTCGCGCTGGACGGCTCGATCATCGTCGGCACCTCCGGCGGCGAATACGGGATTCGCGGGTACATCGCCGCGCTGAACCCCGAAGACGGCTCGCTGGTCTGGAAGCGCTACACGATCCCGAGCCCCGGCGAAAAAGGCGCGGACACCTGGCCCGACGGGATGCAGGCACACGGCGGCGGCGCCGCCTGGCTGACGGGCACGTACGACGCGGCAAGCCGCACGCTGTACTGGGGCGTCGGCAACCCCGGCCCGTGGCTCGCGGCGCTGCGTCCCGGCGACAACCTGTATTCCGACTCGCTGCTCGCGCTCGATCCGAAGAACGGCAACCTGAAGTGGCACTACCAGTACACGAGCAACGACACGTGGGACTACGACGGCGTCAACACGCCGATCCTCGCGGACATCAAGTACAAAGGCAAGGACTACGATGCGATCATTCACGCCGACCGCAACGGCTTCTTCCATGCGATCGATCGCACGACCGGCAAGCTGATCTACGCGGAGCCGTTCGTCACGGCAACGTCGGTCACCGGCTACACGGCCGACGGCAAGCCCATCGCGGACCCGTCGAAGTTCCCGAAGGCCGGCACGACGATCGACACGTGCCCGAGCTTCCTCGGCGGCAAGAACTGGTGGTCGGTGTCCTACGACCCCGCGCGCCACATCGCGGTCGTCCCTTCCCTTCACGCGTGCATGAGCCTGTCCGGCAAGTCGGTCAGCTACATGGAAGGTCTGCCGTATCTCGGCGAAGGCTTCGAGATCAAGCCTGAACCGGGCAGCCAGGGTTACGGCGAACTGCAGGCCATCGACGTGAACACCGGCAAGAAACTGTGGGGCCACTGGTCGAAGAAGCCGTGGAACGGCGGCGTCGCGACCACCGCGAGCGGTCTTGCGTTCAGCGGCTCGCTCGACGGCCACCTGTATGCCTTCGACACGGCGACCGGCAAGGTGCTGTGGGAGAGCCCGCAGCTCGCGAGCGGCATCATCGCGCAACCGTCGGTGTACGAGGTCGACGGCAAGGAATATGTCGCGGTGCTCGCCGGATACGGCGGCGCGAACCCGATCTGGGGCGGCCCGATGGCCGACGTCGCGAAAGACGTTCCGCGCGGCGGCACGCTCTACGTATTCGCGCTCGACTGAACGCGCGTCGCGCCCGGCATGCGCCCGATCCGGGCGCGACGCCCCCACTGTTTCAACCGGAATGCACGACCATGAAGACTCGACTCGCTCCCCTGACCCTCGCCAGTCTGCTCGCCGCGGGCGTGGCGCTGACCCCGATGTCCGCCGCGGCCGGCGGCGTGCGCGTCTGCACGCTGCCGGGCAGCCCGACCGCCGCCCTCGACATGTCGGTCGCACGTGAAGTGCTGCGCACCGCCGGCATCGCCGCCTCGTTCAACCGGCGCGGCGTGGACGACGACGGCGGCGACGACGGCATCTCCGCCGCCGAACTGAAGCAATCGCTCGAACGCGACTGCGACATGATCGCCGGCTTCCCGCGCTCGGCGATCGCCGATGCATCGAATGCCCGGATGGGTTTCTCGCAGGGGTATCTGCGCTCCAGCTACGTCAGCGTGACGCTGCGCGACGCGCATGCACCGTCCACCGGCAAGGAAACGATCGCGGCCACGTACTCCAGCCCGTCGCAACTGATCGCGGCACAGGCGACGAATGCCCGCTTCGATCTCGAGAACACGTCCGAGAAGACCATCGACGCGCTCGCGACCGGTCGCGCACAGCGCGCGATCGTCTGGTATCCGAGCGTCGTGGCGTACCGGCGTGCGCATCCCGGCCAGCCGTTCCGGATCGCGGCCACGGCGTCGCCGTACTCGGACTGGCAGCTCGCGTTCGCGTTCGGCCCCGATCGGGACGCGCTGCGGCAGCGCATCGACGCGGCGTTGTCGCGGCTGAATGCCAACGGCCGGATCGCCGCGCTCACACGCGGCTGGAACCTGCCGGAAAACATCGCTCAAGCAGCCAATACGCCGTCGCGCGGCCGCTTCCTCGACGGCGCGGTCGCGTCGGCCGGGCATTCGCGCACCGGCGTGCTGCTCGCCGGCGGAGCATCCGCGACGGGCGGCTTCATCAAGGTGTCGGCGAGTGACGAAAGCGGCGTGCCGTCGTTCGACAATGCGCAGGCACAGCACGGCAAGAAGCTCTATGGCGACGCCTGCGCGAAATGCCACGGCGACCAGCTCGAAGGCAATACCGCCCCCGCGCTGAGCGGGGAATCCTTCGCGCCCGAGGGCAAGTCGCACATCACGGTCGGCGGCATCTTCCAGTACATGTCGAACAACATGCCGGCCGATCGCCCCGGCAAGATGACGGCACAGGAATACGAGGACCTGATGGCGTTCCTGCTCTATTCGAACGGTTATGACGCGTCGAAGAGCAAGCTGACCGCCGATGTCGCCACCTCGTCGAAGGCGCCGCTCGTCGCCGGCCCGCGCAAATAACGCCTTTCTCCCTTCGTTTCGATCGACCGCCGCGCCGGGAAGCAATCCCGGCGCGCGGGGCCGTACTTTTTTATTCAGGAAAACCACATGATCTCCCGCACTCGCAGAACCTTCATCGTTCAGACCGCCGGCCTGTGTGCCGCACTCGCAGCCGGAACCGGCGCATTCGCGGCAGCGCCGCTCGTCGACGAAAACGACGCGGCCGCGAAGACACTCGGTTACCGCGCGAAGGCAACGACCGTCGATGCAGGCAAGTTCCCGAAGTACCAGGCCGGCCAGACGTGCTCGAACTGTCGCTTCTACAAGGCCGGCGCCGGCGAATCCTCGGGCACGTGCCCGATGTTCGGCGGCAAGGCGGTTGCCGCCGAAGGCTGGTGCAACGTCTATGCAAAGCTTGCTTGATCCCGGGCGCGGGCGCGAACACGACGGCGTGCCGCGCGGCGGCACGAACGTGGAGCGCACCGACCGTTTGAATGCGCTGGTCGCGCTGGGCATCGGGCGCGGCTACGTGACGCGCGGTGAAATCGTCGACGCGTTGCCCGACGATGCCGCAGACGGCACGGATTTCGACGCCGCCGCGTCGATGCTCGGCGAATGGGGGATCGAGGTTCGCGAGCACGTCGACTCGCGAAGCGCATGGACGCTCGATCGTCATTTCGCGCGAGCGACGGACACGACGTCGCCGCTCGCCGAGGCGTCGGCCCCGCTCGCGACCGCCGATCTGCTCGCGGCCCGCACGAGCGATCCCGTGCGCATCTACCTGCGCGAAATGAGCGCGACACCGCTGCTCGACCGTGAAGAAGAGATCGCGCTCGCGCTTCATCTCGAACGCGGGCGCGCGGCGTGCATCGACGCATTGAACCGCGACCCGGCTGCGCTCGACGCCGTCGCGTCGATCGCCGGCGACATCCGCGCCGGCAAGGTCGCGGCATCGGTCTACGTGACGGGGTTCGTCGGCGACGCCGAATCGCTTGATGAAGCGCGCGCGGTTTTGCCCGGGGAATCGCCCGGCAATGCGACGGCACCTGATTCAACCATCGAGTCACCGGAGGGGGAGGACGACACGGACCGCGCGCCGGACAGCCCCGCATGGCGCGACAGCGTCGTCGCATCGCTCGACCGCGCCGGCGCGCTGGCCGCCGGGATGCAGCACGCATTGCGCACCGGCGGTTTCGCGTCGGCCGGTTACCGGGCGCTGCTTCGCGAGGCCGCCGCGTCGACTGGCAGGATCCGCTTCACCGCACGCGCGATCGAACGCATCGGGCACGCGATTCGGGACCGTGCGACGCAAGCACGCAAGTTCGAGAAGCGCATCGTCGACATCCTGGCCGAATCGGGCATCCGCACCGATTCGCCGCGCCGTGACCTCTTCATGCCATGCGACGACGTGCGCGCATGGATGATCGACTGCATCGCCGCGCATGCCGACTGTGCCGCCGCCCTCACCCGCCGCGCGCCGGCGCTGATCGAAGCACGCACCGCGCTCGCCGGCCTCGCCTGCGAGGCGAGCCTGCCGCTCGACATCGCGATCGCGCTCGACGCACGACTGTCGCGTATCGAGCGCGCGATGCAGCCCGCGAGAACGAAGCTGTTCCAGAGCAATCTGCGGCTCGTCGTGTCGATCGCCAAGCGCTATCCCGATCGCGGCCTGCAGTTTCTCGACCTGATCCAGGAGGGCAATCTCGGCCTGATGAAGGCCGTCGATCGCTACGATCACCGGCGCGGCTTCAAATTCGCGACGTATGCGACCTGGTGGGTCCGGCAGGCCATCACGCATGCGATCGCCGATCAGGGCCGCACGATCCGCGTGCCCGCGCATACGGTCGACGCGATCAACAAGCTGTCGCGCCTCGCGCGAACGCATGCGCAACGAACCGGCGAGGTTGCCGGCGCCCCGACGCTCTCGGCGCAGATGCGGATCCCGGTCGACAAGGTGCGGGATCTGATGGATATCGTGCGCGAGCCCATCTCCGCGGACCTGCCCGTTTCGCCCGATCACGACCTCACGTTGTGCGACGTCGCGATCGACCACGCCGCGCCGACCCCGGAAGAATCCGCGAGCGCCCGCCAGCTTCGCGCGGCGGTTGCGGCGCTGATCGACCGCCTGCCGGCACGCGAAGCGTGGATTCTTCGCTTGAGGTACGGCATCGACGTCGAAAGCGAGTATTCGCTGCGCGAGATCGGCCGGCAACTGAACCTGTCCGCCGAACGCGTTCGCCAGATCGAGGTGTCGGCGCTCGAACGGATCAGACAGTTCGGGCACGCACCGGCGCTTCGGTCGCTGATCGCCTGACGCCGCCAGGTCGCCCCACCGCGCTCCGGAACGAGCGGCCGATCACCTTCCCCGGCGCGCGCCACCTGTTGAGGACTGCAACACGATGTGCTGCATTTATGAACGGCCGGCTTCGGCTTGACGGTATCCAACCCGTCGCCCGTTCGACCGGATCGCTCGCAACGCGCACGGTGCGCCGCGACTTTCGCCGAATGCGCGCATCGATCGCTGACGCTGGCACGCATGTTGCGTTTTCCCGAACAGCAGCCCTGCATCCCAAGAACGCATGGAGACACGCTTGTCCACGATTGAATCGGTTCTTCACGAAACCCGCCAGTTTGCGCCGCCCGCGGCGCTCGAGCAGGCGGCGACCATTTCCGGCATGCCGGCCTATCGGGCGCTCGTCGCCGAGGCCGAGCGCGATTACGAAGGCTTCTGGGCGCGCCTCGCGCGCGAGGGCCTCGCGTGGCACAAGCCGTTCACCAAAGTGCTCGACGAGTCCAACGCGCCGTTCTACAAGTGGTTCGACGACGGCGAGCTGAACGCGTCGTACAACTGCCTCGACCGTCACGTCGAAGCCGGCAACGGCGAGCGCGTCGCGGTGATCTTCGAAGCCGACGACGGCACCGTCACGCGCGTCACCTATGCGGATCTCCTCGCCCGCGTGTCGCGTTTCGCGAATGCGCTGAAGAAGCGCGGCATCGGCAAGGGCGACCGCGTCGTCATCTATATCCCGATGTCGATCGAAGGCATCGTCGCGATGCAGGCCTGCGCGCGCATCGGCGCGACGCACTCGGTCGTGTTCGGTGGCTTCTCCGCGAAGTCGCTGAACGAGCGGCTCGTCGACGTCGGCGCGACGGCGCTGATCACGGCCGACGAGCAGGCGCGCGGCGGCAAGACGCTGCCGCTCAAGAGCATCGCCGACGAGGCGCTTGCGCTGGGCGGCTGCGAAGCGGTGAAGAGCGTGATCGTCTATCGCCGCACCGGCGGCAAGATCGACTGGCATGCCGACCGCGACCTGTGGATGCACGAACTGACGGCCGCCGAGTCCGACACGTGCGAGCCGGAGTGGGTCGGCGCCGAGCATCCGCTGTTCATCCTGTACACGTCGGGCTCGACCGGCAAGCCGAAGGGTGTGCAGCACAGCACCGGCGGCTACCTGCTGTGGGCCGCGCAGACGATGAAGTGGACCTTCGACTGGAAGCCCACCGACGTGTTCTGGTGCACGGCCGACATCGGCTGGGTCACCGGCCACACGTACATCACGT